>DATKWR010000807.1:0-6163 GCA_035529475.1 Sedimentisphaerales bacterium
TCGCCAAGGGGAACCTCTGGGCGCCGATCTCAACCGGATGGAGGGGGTCCGAAACGTCCACGGCTTGGACGGTCTGGCCACCCGCCAGGAACACTACGTTCCCCACAACGGTCAGTCCGTTCGGCCCGCGGGTGTCCGGAAAGGGCAGTGATGCAACCACTCTTGGCTTGGCGGCGTCTGAAAGATCGACGACGCTGAGGTGGGCCCGAACATTGGAATCGTGCTTACGGCGGAATTGCGGGGCCCAACTTCCACCCACGTAAGCAAATGACCCGGAAATCTGGACACGGTTGGCGCCAATCAGTTTCTGGCTGGCCGTGACACTTGCCAGACACCATTGGTCAAGTGGAAGCATCTCGTGGGTGCTTGGGTCCGCGATCCTGATGACCGCAACTTCTCCCGTGGACTTCTCTCCAAAACCATTGGGCATCACGAGAACAATGTAATCACCAAACAAATCGATGTCGTGAGGGCCCCTGAGGCTGTACTTTTTCTGGACGTGAAGAGCGCCGAATAGTCGCGGGAATGTGAGATCACTTACGTCAAAGACATCTATCCAGCCTCTTTTATTGGCTGCCAGTACGTAATCACCGCGTTTGACCATGCCGTTAATGCTGTCGATGCGGCTATCCTCTCTATTGGCAACCTTTTTCATGAACACTGGCTCACTGGGCTCGGAAATATCTAAAGAAAAGAAGTCGCGAGTGCCAAGCAGAAGGTGGCCGTCCACCGGCAAAACAGTCTCTGCATCTTCTAAAGAGTCGGCATGCAAGAACCACAATATTTCCGGTTTCTGAGGATTGGCGATATTGATGATGGCAAGAGACCCACCCTTGCCGGGTACGCTCACACCTTTGACGCCTTTGCCCGGTACGAAGGCAAGGTCACCGGACAGTTGAACGTCGTGAGCGCCATCAAGCGCTTCGTAGTGATACAACACAGAGACAACCGAAAACGGCTTGGTCGGGTTTGCCGTTCCACTCGTGTATCCCTTCTGCAACCTCTGGTTGTACTTCTTCCAGGCGGACAACTGCCGAGACAAATTGTCCTTGGTGGTGCCGCCAAACCACTGCGTGTAGAAACCGATGGGGCCCTTGTAGCCGGCTTCCAAGACGATGCGCAAAATGGGCAAGGCGTCAAAATCACCCCGGTCCATGGTCGTCAGCCGCTTGACGCCCTGCTTCGGCTCGAGGTAGGCCCCACATATCTGAAGATAGTGCGTGTAGGGCAAGACCTCTTTGACGGTGGTCTCCATGACATCGGCGTAGCCGGCCAGTATTTCATGATAGAGCGTCAGCACAATACCAAGTTTATCGCGTCCAGCCAGCTTCACATATTTCACCGCGTCGCGCGAGGTCGGGAAATAGTACTTCTGGCCGGAATGCGGGTATAAGGCCACACGCAGGCCCTGCTTGTGGCAATAGTCGACCACATCCTGGATACGCTGCACGGCTTTGGCCTCGTCTTTGTGCGATGGTTCGTCGACAAGATACAGCCAGACCGCACCGACGTCGCGAGAGATCATCGCCTTTCTTGCTTCCAGACGGGTGACCGTCGTTTCGAGCGTTTCTTTGACGGGACTTACACCGAAGTAGAAGCCGATTAGTTCAAGCCCCGCGGTTTTGTATTTCTCGGGATGCTCGATTGGCCCCCCCATATAACCGGCGTAACCCAGTTCCTTGAGAATGGCGATGCGGTGTTCGTCCGTGAACGATCCCTCTCCTTGCTCCTTGAATGCCCAACAGGCATAAAGAGGGTTTTCCAAGACTAGGGCGTTCTGGGGCTCCGTCGCGGGCGAACCCGCGAAACAAAGCAAGCTAAGCACCGCAACGAGCGGTACAATGTGTCGTGTCATCTAAATCTCCTTGTTGAGCATACTATCAACACTCCTTTGTGATTCCTGGCTGCGGGGCCGGATAGATGCCATCCGGATTCGCGCGGATCGGGGCAGGGCGGACAGCAGGCGTGTCGGTCGCAAATGATTTCTCTGCGAAGACGTTTATTCCTTTTTCCACTGCATATTCAAAATGCAGGGGGCAAAAGGCTGTATGAGTGGTTCGCAGCACGATGTCGCCTGGCCGCAGGCAGTCAATTGCCTTCTTGTAGGCGTCGAAGCCGACGAACTGGCGTTCCGGCGGCACATCAACCCTGTCTTGAAAATCCTTCTTCAGGTTAGCCAGGCTATTCTGGAGACGCTGTTCGAACGGGTCGGCTTTAGCGTAGAGCTTAACCGGCCCAGCGGCGGTCGAAAAAGCGTCGGCGACGGCGACGGTGCCGCGGCCTCCACAACCTACCAAGGCCAGCTTGATCGTCGAGTCTTCCGCCGCATAGCACCGGGGCACAGCCACACCCGCCAAGGCTGAGGATGCAGCCAGATGTCCCGAGACCTTCAAGAACTCCCGGCGTGACTTCACGCGAGACTAAGTCTTTGGATCTGATGTATTGACGGCAGACTCCTTTGTGTCATATGAAACCGCTCACACGGCTGTTTTCACAGTATCGGGCAACACACCCAATTTCCGCCGTAAGGCGCCCCCGAGCGGAAAATACCCATCTCTTAAATTCTCAATTTACTTTATCACACCCTAAAGGTTGTAATGCGAGTGGAAAATACCTGTTTTTTTCAAGCGGAGGCCCCTTTCGCCGGATTATAGCCATAGTAAGGAGCCCCTCGTAAGAGTGGCCTGCCATTGTCTTCTTTGCTAACGCCATCCCACCCGGCCCCAAATGGCTTTGACCAGCCGAGTGATATCCTCATTGTCCGGCTGAACTTCACGCCAATAACTCGCTTGATCGGGATCTTCAAGAGCGTACGCCTTCTCTCCAAATTCTCGTGTACGGCCGTCCCTCCACTTCCAATACTCGATGTGGCCGTCCGCAAACGAAATACAGGTCCCCATGCCGTGCCGAATGGGGACAGGATCCCACCACCGCGGCTCCTTGTAAAAAATACTCCAGGTTACCGGGGAGGCATAACCTTCGTCCAAGAATGCCATTCTCTCCGCCGGACGTTCGATAGTGTCTCTGTTCTTAAGCAACATGGATTTGTCGGCGCCATGCGTGTTGCACAAGCCCAATTCATGGGACTGATACGCATAGGAATCCGGCATAACGTACGTCCGTGCTTCTACAGTCGTGGCCGTGGGACAACGATATAATCCTAAATCCTTGGTATAGGGCCAAAGAACGCCCTTCTTGATCGCTGCGATCTGATCCTCTCGGTTCTTTTTGACGGCAAGACCCGTGTGATCCACCCAGGACACTGCCCCGTGGGTCCCGCCGGCCGGTATGCGGCCGTCATGATCGTCCGCGTACATCACCCACACCAAGACCAGGTTCTTCAGATTGCTCATGCAATCGGCTCGTTTGCCCATTTCTCTAGCGCGTCGTAAAGATGGCAGCAGAATCCCCATAAGAACCGCGATAATCGCTATCACGACCAGAAGCTCTATCAGAGTGAAACCTTCTCGTTCGCGCATACCCGCTTCTTTTCTATTTTAACTGAACTTTTGCAAAACTCTTCTTTTAAACAGAACCTCAGACTTCTGTAATCCCACACCCGTTGCCCTTCTCGATACTGTTGCGCTTTCGGACAGACAAACTTTCACACCGAAGCAACAACGGATGCCGTCAGTTCTATTTCCACACCGAGTTCAGCTCATAGACTTCGAGGCCTTCGACCTGCGTCTTTCCGCCTTTGGTGAACAACTCGATGGACGTGTTGTCTTCGGGCAATAGTTGTCCGATGGGCATATACATGCTTCCGTTGTTTCCGAATATCTCGACGCTGTTTCTATCAACAAGAATCTCCAGCCCGATTTTGCCGTCGGCCGGCTTCAACGGTGCCTTCTTGTCCTTGCAGGCAATCAGATTTTCCCTGGCATTGTACGTTACGGGCAAGCCTCTTATTACGAAGCCGAACTCCTCGGCGTCGGCCAGTGAAAACTCCGCTTGAATATGAAACAGTTCGCCCTTGATCTGCTCAAGAAGGTTCTCGCCCGGCTTGATAGTCTTTCCCTGCCATGCGTGTTTCTTCTTGTACAGGGTGCGGATTTCCCGAACGGGCTCTGCGAACATACGAATGCCTTCTTCGGTTGCGTGCAAGGTTAACTCGACCGGAAAGAGCATGCACTGATTAAACGGCATACCCGGCGTTGCGATTCGGCCCCATGCAATCTGGATTCGCCGCCCGTCTTCTTCGGGCATGTTGTTGAATGTCTGAGATGCATAGAAGCAGTTGCCACGCTGGAAACGGATCGCCTCACCGTCCGGCTTGAACTCTTTGCCGTCAAACTGTCCAACGAAGTAATCACCGCTCGCTCCGAAAAACACCCAGCGCGTGTTGTTCTTGTCGCCATCGACGGGCAACTCGAAGAGCTCCGGGCATTCATGGAAGCATTTTTGCTCGCTGTTTTTAGTCCAGTTCTTCAGGTCGGCAGAACTGAAAAAGGCCATACGCCGATCGTCAAGATACAGGGCCATGACCCAGCGTTCGGTCGGCTCGTGCCATATCACCTTGGGGTCGCGATTGGAGCCGTTGATGTGCTCGATGACCGGATTGCCCTTATAAACCGTCCAGGTTCTTCCGCGGTCGTTGCTGTACGCGATCGACTGGGTAAAACGCCGCCCCTTCGACCAGGCGTTTGTCCCCGCTGCAGACGTATAAATACAGACGATCACTTTCTCATCGCCCGTCTGGAAGCCGGCGGTATTCTTTTCATCCACGACCGCCGATCCGGAAAAGATCGTCCCCAGGTGATCCGGGTGAATGGCGTCGCCCAGTTCCTTCCAGTGCACCATGTCCGCACTCACCGCATGGCCCCACGTCATATTACCCCAGCTCCATCCGTACGGATTATGCTGATAGAACAGATGATACTCACCGTTGTAGTACACCATCCCGTTGGAGTCATTATTCCAGCCGCGACGCGACGAAAAATGGAACTGCTGGCGATCCTTCTCCTTGTAGAACGTCTCGGCCTCCCGGATCGCATCGTCCTGGTAAATCTTCTCGATCAGATTCGATTGGCCTTCAGCGGCGTCGAGTTTCAACGTTGCCTTCCTGCCCTCGAACTCGCTGACATCCAGGAACACCCAGTAATCCGGCTCCTCCTCGGCCAGTTCAATCACAAACTGCCTGACGATCTTGCCATCAATCAGAATATCCATCGTCCGCTTTGTCGCCTTGTGCTTGACCGGCATGTTAAGGTACTTTTTAACAAAAACCATCTCCATGCTTTCCGGGGCCCCATCACGTGCCCAGCTCAATCCACAGAAGAAAAACACAACAACAAAAGCAATCGTCCATCGTTTCATCTTATTTCCCCTTCATCTGTCTTACGCCACTTCTATTTCGTTTCTCATTCAATACACAGTTGCTCTGCCGGCATCAGCTCAAGGATAACACGCCGAAGCAGGCATTCCCGCGGACTACCGGCGTGATGCCAGGCAAACAACTTTGCCATCTACCGTTGCCATGAACAGTTCGCCGCCAGCGGCTATCATACCATCGAAGACCGGCAGTACGTCAAGCTTGATCTCTTGCCGCTTGCTGCCATCGTCGGCGGACACAGCCCAGAGTACACTGCCCTCTTTGCCGGCGAAGAATTCAGCCTGATTCTTCAGAGTGTCTCGGGTCGCAGGCTCATCATAGGCTTTGAACGCCGACTCTTCATCGACGATGTCTTTCGGTCCGGCGGCAAAAATGGTGTCTCCAGCCTTGATCATAGCCCGCGCCAGCACCGGCATCTCAACACTCCACCGGGTTTCATACTGACCCGTCGTGATCCCTGACTTGTTCCTATTCTTTGTCTGGGAAGGCTGCTCCGCAACCCTCGGCAAGCTTCGATCCACGGAGAACAGCCGGTATTCCGTGGGGATGGTCCATTTCCAGTATGTTTGCCTGCGCCCGAAGACATACACGTTATCCCGGTCAAGCACCATGATCTTGCCGCAGGGCGCACTGCGGCCCGTTTCACCGTAGCGCGGACCGCCCAGAACGCTTCGTCCGTAGATCCAGAAGGCGCGGTGCCACCAGTTGTCATCCAAGAAGCCGTTGGGCACGAACAGGTGGGCGTCCTCGCCGCGCTGCTCATTGACCGGAACATGGTCGACCCGCGAACGTCTGCCCATGAGGTCAAGCGGCTGGGACCGCATGAAAATA
>DATKWR010000808.1:0-14392 GCA_035529475.1 Sedimentisphaerales bacterium
CTGGAAGGCACGGTTTGCCCCAGCCGAAGCGGGACGTTACTCGGCCACAGCCCGGCTCAGAGAGCCAACCGGCGATGTCCAATCCGCGAGCGTTCAATTTGAGTGCGTTCCTTCAGATAAGAAAGGGTTCTTACGCGTCTCCCGAAAAGATCCGCGATTTCTGGAGTTTGACAATGGCACAGACTTCTTTGCCATCGGCCAGAACCTCGCCTTCATCGGCGAAGGGCAATACGTCAACCTGACCAAGGCTGAGCAGATATTCGGCGAGCTTCACGACAACGGCGCGAATTTCCTGCGAATCTGGACGTGTTGCCAGGATTGGGCGATGGCCATCGAAGCCAGAAAGAGCGCCTGGGACCGCTCGTGGAGCCGCAATGCGCCTATCGTGCCGATGCCGGGCAACGCGGACCAAGCGGGCCGCAAATGTGTGAAGATAGAGGGCGACGCCGGGGCGTCAATCACGGTTTCGCCTTCTCACAACGTCGCGCTGCGGCCTTCGACGCGATACGTGCTGACGGGCCGATTCACAGCCGAAGAAGCAACCGGCCTGCGCCTCAGCATGGGGGCAGAAAATTGGGAATTCCCTTTCAACGGCGCCGCTGGAAACACGTGGCAGGAGTTCAAAGAGGAATTTGTAACCGGCGAGAACGAGTTCTGGCTCGGCCGAACGGTTCTGAGCCTGGCCGGGGCGGGCACGATCTGGCTGGACAACCTCTCGTTGAAGGAATCGCCGGATGGGCCTGAGCTTCTTTGGGAGGCCGATGTGAATCGACCCGTGCGGGGAGTGTACAATCAGTTGGATTGCTTCATGCTCGACCAGCTCGTGGAAGCCGCCGAGCGAAACGATATCTACCTGATGCTGTGCGTGCTCACGCGAGACCTCTACATGAAGGACCTTTCCGACGACAAGAGCCTCCAGTACGAACAAGCTATAATAGATGCCAAGAAGTTCATGCGCTATGCGGCAGCGAGATGGGGCTATTCGACGAGTGTGGCGGTCTGGGAATACTTCAACGAGATCGACCCGGGCCTGCCCACCGAGCGGTTCTATGCCGAGGTTGGCGAATATCTCGAACAGATCGATATCTATCGCCACCTGCGTGCCACGAGCACGTGGCATCCGTCGGCCAGAGATTGCCGTCTCCCATGCCTGGACATCGGACAACTGCACCATTACATGCGACCCGAAACGAAAGAGGAGTTCAGGGACGAAGTGGCCGTGGTGCTTGAGAAAACGAAGTTCCTGAGAGAGCACGCCCCGAACAAGCCGGCCCTGATTGGTGAATTCGGTTTAGCCAACCCGAAGTGGGGCCTCAGTGACTACATGAAGCAGGACGAGGCAGGAGTGCATTTCCATAATTCACTCTGGGCGTCGGCGTTCGCAGGCCCGTCCGGCACAGCCATGTTCTGGTGGTGGGACCTGCTCGACAGGCAGAACGCCTACGGGCACTACCAGCCCCTGGCGAAGTTCCTTGCCGACGTCAGTTTCGCAGGACTACACGGGCTGGAAGCCCATGCCACGAACAATGAGCGGCTTCAATTATTGGGCTACCAGGGCGAGAGTTGTGCTTACTTTTGGGTATTCGACACCCAGGCTATATGGTGGAATCAGGTCGTCGAAAAGAAGCAGCCGACGCCTATCGAAGGCGCCTCCGTTGAAATCCAGGGCCTTGCTCCAGGGAACTACCGCATCGAATGGTGGAACACCCACGACGGCACGATCATCCGAACCGAACATATCTCAGGCACGCAGGGGACTGTACACATCACCATCCCCTCATTGATCGCCGACATCGCCTGCAAGATAAAACTTTGACACTCTCGGATCCTCACTCAGGATGTCCCTTTGTAGCGTTGCAGCGCGAGGTGCAGGATGCGTGCGATAAGCTGCTGATATGAAATGCCGCTCTTGTAGGCCGCCTCGGCCAATTCTTCGCCGTATGCAATATCCGGGTTGGGATTGGCTTCGAGGACAACAAGCTTATTCTCCGGAGTCAGCCTCAGGTCTATCCGTCCATAGTCGCGGATTTGCAGGACGCGATATGTTTTTTTGCAGATGCGCTCCACGGTTTTGACCGTTGCAGGGTCAAGCTCGGCAAAGCCGAAGGTGATATTCCACTTCTCGCGATACTGGGCGTTGAACTTCACCCTGTAGGTCGCCATTTGCGGACCCCCGTTCGCCTCGGAGTTGAAGAAACACTCGCGGATCGGCAGCACCTGAAGCTTTTGATTGCCCAGAACGCCGACGTACAGCTCTCGACCCTCGATATATTCTTCGGCAATGACCGCCTGCTGCCACCGGTCGTGCACGAACCGGACGCGCTCGGCAAGGGCATCTTCATTCATAACCAGCGAAGCATTCGAGATGCCTTCAGAACTGTCCTCGAAGGCGGGCTTGACGACGAGCGGATAAGGCACGGTCTTGGGGACACGAATCGGCCGATTCAGCGACAGAGAGACAAAGCTTGGAACGCGCATTCGGTGCAGGCTCAAGAGCTGTTTGCACAGGCGCTTGTCCCGGCAGAGCATCAGCCCCATGGCGCCGGACCCTGTAAATGGGACATCCAGAATTTCAAGAAGGGCGGCGATATTCTTATCGAGTCGCCTGTCCCCCCCGAAGTGCTCGGTAAGGTTGAAGACCAGATCGGGCTTGTCGCGGTTCAGTGCGGTGACGATTGCTCCAATATCTTCTTCCACGGGCAGAATCGACACATCGTGCCCCAGCTCGCGCAGAGCTCCAACCACGTGGTGTTCCGTCGAAGGAACGGCAGGCGTGACCATGAATTCAGGGTCGTTCTCGGGAACCGTGGTTCCATCGACTAAGGCTGTAATGTGAAGTTTGCGGCTCATCAAGGACTGTGCTTCGTACTTACCCTAAATGTATTGCTTGCGATAGTGGCGACCAGGGCAGTGACCCCTATGATATCATCCGTTTCGTTCTGCCGGGCGTACAAATCGAGCACCTCGCAGCGGGCGAGCAGCCGATTGACCAACTGATAAATGTCGTACTTGCGATGTCCCGTCCACTTGGTGACGCTGGTGGTAATCTGCCGGCGGTTTTGTCGCAGCAACTCGGACGCCCTTGTAGTCGAAGGGTCGGAGTGCGCAACCATAAAGAGTTCCTTCAGGCTATCGTCGTAGAATCCCTTGAACTCCGTACCGAGGACCCTCCGTTTGCGGTCGTAGTGCGCAGCGAGGCTGGAGGTCATGCGAGAGGCCGACCACGGGGGCGTCCCCTGGTTTACATTCAAGGGGGCCTGACCGCCGATCTTCTGCATCACCCCGTCGATATAGCGCAACTTCTTGATGACCGGCCAGCCCCGGTGTTTAATCTCCCAGCGGTTGTTCGGAGCGAGCCAGACGGCAAATGTCTCGGCAAAATCCTCGTCGGGATGGCATTGGGCGTAGTTCCCCTCCAGATGGATCACAAAACGCCGGGAATAGGGCTGCGCATAGTAGGAATCCGAGTACCTCGCCGAAAAAGGACCGAAGAGCTGGCGCCACCGCGTCTTGCTGTATAAGTTGTAAGCATAGTTCAGGGCGTGGCCGCACTCGTGGCGCAACAATTTCATGCAGGATCGTTCGGTCCCCCCCTCGACCTCGAACATCATTTTCTTCTCAATCCGCTTCAGACGCGGGTGAGCGAGATAGAAGGGAATGCCGATAATGGGAATCTTCTCGGGACAGAGCCATTCGTCGGCAAAATAACAGGGAGGGTGAAACCGGATGCCCGCAGCGTCGAGCTCGTCGTAGAGACGCTGGATGAGGGGCTCGACCGCCGAGCCGGCGATCTCCAGCCGGAGGTCTCGCACGCGCACCTGCAAGAGCTCTTCCTCAGACAGCTTTGTCCAGTCTGCGGGTCTTGACGTTCTCATCATGGCCGCGCCTTTCACAAGAAAACATCCGTTAGAATAGGCCATTTGCAACCGGATTGCAAGTCGATTCCGGAGGACAGAAGTCAGAAGATAGCCAACGGTGAGTGAGCACCAATGCCTGTCGGACAAGTCGGACGGGTCCGACCGGTCCGACGTGCTTCGCTCGGCGATTACCCGTCACCAATTACCAGACAAAAAAGCGTGGCGCCAGGAGCTTGAGACGGCACTGTTAAGTAGAACCTCTGAACAAAAGGCAAACACGAGGTTGCTTGGGACATCCTGGGGGCGCGCGTGATGGTGGGAAAGTCAAAAATGATTATGCAATTACTCGACAAGCGGCGAAGGCATGTGCTCATCGACATCGACACCCAGCGAGATTTCCTTCTTGCCGGTGGCCATGCCTGTGTGTGGAACCACTCCGAGGTTCTGGCAAACATTCGAAGGGTCATGGCCTGGGCCAGGCATGAAGACGTTTCGATCATCTCGACGGCTGAGGTCCGGCCAAACGGCTCCGAAACCAAGATGGGCCACTGTCTCGACGGCACCAACGGGCAAAGGAAAATAGGATACACCCTGTTGCGTGAGCGAGCGAGCTTCCCCGCCGACGACAAAAACGCTCTGCCGGCTGATTTACTGCGCGCCCACAGGCAGATTATTCTGCACAAGCGCTGCGCCGACCCCTTCGAGGAGCCCCGGATAGAAAGACTGCTGAGCGAAATCCGGGCCGATGAGTTCATCCTCATCGGCACCGGCGCGGAAGATGCCGTCAAGGCCACCGCTCTGGGACTGCTTCATCGCGGCAAGAATGTAACCGTCGTCGTGGACGCCCTGGGTTCGCATGACAGAAAAGAGGCCAAGCTGGCCATACGCAAGATGAAAGCGAAGGGGGCCCATCTGGTCGCGGCCAGAAATCTTGCAGGGACTTCCCACTTGAGACAGGTGGGCGCCTGCCGCTGCCCGAAATGCCGGAGCATGGCGAAAATCGAGCCGGCAGAAAGCACCCCGGAAAATTGAATATCACAGAACTTCTGCAAAATCGAAGTTAGGCATGTATTATCTCAGAAAATCGGTTTCACGATTTTCTGAAGATAATCGTGTACCGTGCCATAACAGGTCATGCAATCAAACGTTACGCATCGTCTTTTTAGAAAGAAAAAATCGAAAGAGAAGATTTTTTCTTTCCAAAAGCATGCCTAACTTCGATTTTGCAGAGCTCTTGACTATCAGTGACTGTGTAAGTCCTTCAGCAGCGACGGATAAGGCGAGCCATGAGGCACGTGACAGAAGCTGCAACCTTCCTGACTCTGCGTCAGAGGCGAATCCAGGAACTTCATTTTGTCGAAACCGGAGCCGCCGGCCTTATCCGGGAAAGATATGTGAGCAGGCGGCTGGCCATCATGGCAGGTCAGGCAAAAGCCGGTGCGCGTCCCCGTCCAGGGCTTGGTGCCTCCGGCATCGGGATCAATCAGACTTACCACGCCCGTACGATGCCGGCTGTTGTCGTGACAGAGAAGGCAGTCTTTGTCTTCGATGGTGCCGGCAACGTGCCTGGAGGCCATATCGAATTCCCCGCCGGGTCCGAGGATCTGTCGGCGGCCGTACACGCCTTCTCGCGGATGACAGCGGGCGCATGACCCCTCTTTCACTGTGAAATTCTCGTCGCCAACCTCTCCCACATGGCACTCTTCACATTTCTGGTTTTCCTTGTGATGATGATCTCCGGCGCCATGACAGTCAACGCACCCCGTGGGTGGTGGTGCGGCGACGTTGAGAACAAAAGTGCCGGAATTCAATTTGCCCATCCACAGGCTTTGCGCAGGACGTGGTTGAACCTGCGCCAGCGTCGCCTCATCCACATCGAGATGATAGACGGCGTTAAACCGACCGGCGGCAAATGCGGCTTGGCCGGAGCCGGATACAATCTTGCCCTCGATTTCAGTCTCAAGAACCTGTCCGGGTGCGATTCTCTGGAACGGGCCGCCGCTGCGCCCGCCCAAGCGGGCCCCGCGGCCGCCGGAGGCTTCCACCTGAAGCGTCTGTCCGGCGCCGTTGTCGATGGCAATATTCTCAGTCAGGCCGCCCGGCGGGTAGTACAAGTTGAGGGGCGTATCGGTTGTGTTCTCAAATCTCAACTGAATGGCAACATCTTCACCGACGACCGGGTTCTCCGGATCCAAACTGAGCCCGCATCGCAAGCCGTTGGTTGTCTGACCCCATTTTGACTCCGGAGCAGGCGGCAGACGGCCCCCGTTGGCGATAAGCTTCTTCAGGACTCGCTCCACGGGGGGGATTTTGAAGCCGAATGGTCCCGGGCCGCCATAATAGGCGACTTTGCCGTCTATATCGGTGACGGTGGTGCGTACAGGCCAGGCTTGATAGTCGCTATTGACTTTGCCCTCCATACCGTCGATGACCATCGGCAGGGTGAATTTATATTGCATGACACACTCGGTGGCCAGAATGACCCGCTCGTCCAAAGTCTTGGGCTGGGCCAATATCCCCGTCTTGTTGCCCTTTTTCAACATCTCGGGGTGGGCCTCGCGGATATAAACGATAAGGAACTCGATCTGATCGTTGTACGACGCGTACAACCTTTCAATGTCCCCTGCGCGGGACGTGAAAGGCGGTCAGGTGTAGCTGGACATGATCAGACATACCGGCTTCTTACCCCTGAACGACGACAATCTGATCCTGTCCTTCTCACTGATCACGCCAATGGCTTTGCCCGCGGCATCGGTTGCAAAAGTCAACTTGGGCAGGTCGAAATCGGGCGCATACTCCCCCGGCTTGACCAGAGGATTGTCTGCACTTCGATTCGGGCGCTCCCGCGTTTGGCCGCCGGACCGCGCCGCCGGCCGGGCAGGCCGGGAAAGCATGACCATCAGAGCCGCGATACCGAGCACGGCCACTCTTTTGGCAATGCTTGGGCCAACTGTTCCAAAGGTTCGTCTCATTTCAAATTCTCCGTATAACGGATGCCATTGCCCGTCGAGCTTCAAACGGCAAAGACGGCAGACACCCTGGATTTTTGTTTACCTTATAAGATTCATGCCATTCTGTCCACTCTGAAGACGCAGTAACAGCAATAATATTGCAGCTTTTTCGCGAACCTTCTCAATCGCCATGAACATCTGGAGAAGGAGGTGTTCGGCACGATCCTCGCAAAAGAACCCAGTCCCCCGCGATTTGGCCACCCGTCCATGCTGAATCGTCGCGTCCCGCAAAATGCGAAAAACAGTTGAAAATTGGCGGTAGATGTTGTAGTCTGGTAGCTGTGCAAGCACCGGGAGTCTGGCAACTAACTCGGGTATAGGACTGGTGAGCGATAAATGGCAGTAAACGGCAAACGACAGGTTGAGAACGCAAAAAGCGGTCGGGGCGGCCGCGCAACAGCAGGCAAAGGCAAGCGATTCTGGGTGATTGGCTCCGTGCTGCTCATCGTTTCGGTGGCGTTCGTGCTGTTGGGATGGATGAGAACACCCGCAGCAACTGATGCCGATAAAGTAACGAATACGTTCACCGTGCGCACGGATGATTTGACCATCACGGTGACCGAAAGCGGCAGCATAAGAGCCCAGGAGTCCACGGACGTTATCTGCGAGGTGGATGGACGCGGCGTCGAAATCGCCAGCATCGTCCCCGAGGGAACGGTCATCACCCTGGAGGATATTGCCCAGCGAAGAATTCTCTGTCAACTGAACGAATCGGAGCTCCAGGATTTCTACAATCGAGAGCAGATTGATTTTTCCGCAGCCAAGGCGGCGTATCTGGAGGCTCAGCAGGCCCACCTGATTCAGAAAAAACAAAACGAGTCCGACATCGCCAAGGCGCAACTGGCGGTCGAGTTCGGCTTGATGGACTTGCAGAACTATTTGGGCGAGAGGGCTTCCGAGAAGCTCATCGACCAGTTGAGTCGGGATCCGAACGCCCAGATCGATGTGACAGCGACACGGAAGTTCCTTGAGGATCCCAACGGCGAGGGAGGAGGCGCCAAGCAGAAGCTGAAGGAGCTTAACGACACAATCATTCTTGCCGAGGAGAAACTGACGCAGGCACAAAGGGAGCTGGAGTCCACCGAGAAGCTCTTCCAGGCGAACTATGCTCCCGAGATAGAGGTCCGGCAAAAGAACCTGGCGGTGAGCAGCTACAAGATCCAGCATGAGCAAGCCTCGGATGCTCTGGCTTTATACAATCGCTACGATTTTCCAAAGCAGACCAAGCAGCTTCTGAGCGACTACTACGAAGCCCAACGGGAACTGGAGCGAACCCTCGCCCGCACCCGGTCCAAGCTGGCGCAGACCCAGGTGAAGGTCGAAAGTACTGAAGCCTCCTTCAACCTCCAGAAAGAGCACGTCACCAAGCTGGAGCGTCAGATTGCTGCCTGCACGATCCTCGCAACAAGCCCGGGGATCGTGATCTATGGCACGAGCGCGGATTGGTACCAGAGGCGCGAGGATCCCATCGAAGTCGGAGACATGGTTCGCAAAGGCCAGAAGATTTTTACGATTCCCAACTCGAGTCTTATGGGCGTGGAATCGAGAGTCCACGAGTCTTCGGTCAACAAGGTCCTGCCGGGTCAGCCTGCGACAATTACGGTTGAAGCCTTTCCCGATAAGGTGTTTCATGGCAAAGTTCTGAAAGTTGCCCCCTTGCCTGATCCGCAGCACGGCTGGTTCGACCCTAGCGTCAAAGTTTACACGACGCAGGTCACGATCGAAGGAACACACGAGATTCTCAAGCCCGGAATGTCGGCAAAAGTTGAAATTCTGGTGGAGCAGTTGTACGATGTGAAAATCGTGCCGGTGCAGGTCGTTGCAAATCGAGCGGGCAAGAAGATCTGCTACGTCGCGACCGGGGGGGATCCCGAGGAACGCGATGTGCAAACGGGAGCATTCAATAATATCTTCGTCGAGATCGTCAGCGGTTTGGAGGTTGGCGAGAAAGTCCTCTTGAGCCCTCCGCGGATGGCCGGGTCGGCAGCAGCTTCCGAATCGAGAGAATCATCGTGGGCGTCAAAGCAAAAGGAAACGAGCGAAGACAGCGAAGAAAAAAAAGCGGCCTCCGAAGACAATCCCGCCTCGGGTACGCAAGCGGAGGCGGCGCAATAGGTTTTGCAGGCTCAGTTTTGAAATCACCGTTGGTTGTCGGCCCACGACAGATATCTGCTTCGCAGGTGTCCCAGGGCCGCGATCTCATCATCGGCAAACTGAAAAACGGTCACGAGTCCCGTCCGCACGAAGATTTGCCTGATGGCTGAAGAGAGATTGCACAGGACAAGCTGACGTCCGGCTCCGCTAAGAAGTCTGCCAAGGATCATCAGGCCGCATAGGGTCTCGGAGGTGAGCATCTGGACATTGGTGAAGTCAATCACCACATCCCGGTCAATCGTCTCGCAGAGCATTTCATTGACCTCTTCAAGTTCATTGCCGTACTGGGGCTGCTCCGACAAAACGACTACAATGACATCTCCCGATGAGTTCTTGATTCCCATTTCTGCTCCCTCCGGTCGAGCATGCGTGCGTGGGTCTGGTCAAGTTTGTTATCGGAACAAGCCCGGACAACCGACCCCCTCAACTAAAGTATGGCAAGAAGATCCATGAAATCCAAATGAAGTGAAGTGAAAAAGCAGGAATTCCTGACGACCAGCAGATATTCAGCCGTTTTCTCTCAGCCGAGCGTTGCCAGGCAGAGGGTCTCACTCGCTGAATCAGGGGAGTGCGTGGCGGCTGTACCCATTCAAAATGCGAAAGGACCTATAACACCGCCCCTTAGAGAACGAATAAGGCTGTGGTGTTCGCTTCCCGGGCGGAAGAGTCGTCGAGCCACATGGACATTCCCGCCTTTTCAGGAGGCCCCTGCCAATGCCAAAAATACGTAGTCACCACAATAGCAACACGGGGGTGGAATTTTGTATAATTATGGATATGACATCGAGGAAGGGCCGCGGGCGCGGAGGCTTGCGGCCCTTCTTATCATAGCAGCAAGCCTACATGACATCGGGGCCGGGAGGCTGTTCCCTACCCACAGCATCGTCGTACAGCATTTCCAGAGCCTCGCCGTCCTTGAGATCCTTCAACTCCATGGTGGCTTCGATATCTTCGGCGCCGAGAATGCCCATTTTTGCCAGGACTTTCATTGCTTCTACAGGACGATCCTTGATAAGCGAACATTCCACCGAATGCTGGACCCACTCGGCCCGGAAAGACGCGGCAAAGAAAACGAGCGACAGAATTAACAATGTGACCGTCAGGGCAAACGAATTCCCCTGGCTCAATGCCAGGCCGGCTGCGACGAACAACCCGACGCCCGTCATAACCAACAGGCCGTTTTCTGCGTGAGCCACGTTGAGAGAATCCTTGTCCGGGAAAAAGTCGCTTCGCCGCAGGATATTGTACGCGGTGATTCTCTTTCTGAACGGCACACCGAGCACGTCACCAAGATACCTGATCGGGTTCGGAGAATATTCGGCGTGTTCTCCGGCGCCCCGGGCCTGGTCGCCAATCCTAAAGAGCCAGGCAAGCAGCACATGGTGAACGGGCATAATAACTGTGCGGTTAAACACATAGATCGCCGCCCCGATGACAATGAGGGCCAGAACGGCCACGCTGGGGTGCAACGCATCGATCACGGCTTTCGTTTGCGAGGTCGAAAAGCAGGCGGCGCAGACAGCCAGGAGAAACCCGCCGTAGGAGTAGCTGAGCAATCGCACAAGTCCAGCGCCCAACGATTCGATAGTCTTGTTCATCATAAACCTCTCTTTCCTAAAAAGAATAAGGCTTCTGCAAAATTGAAGTCAGGCATATAATATGATTCTGTCGGGAACAGTCCTGACCCTAACATAGATTGAGAGATTTGTCAAGGTTTTTGTTGTCGCCGCACGGTACGGCAGTTGAATTGCTGCGCCCGTCTAATGAGTCCGCCGGCAGTGGCTTAGAATCTGTAGTAAAGGCCGAGAGAAAGAACCGGATACAACTTGAACGGCTCCAGATCGTCTTCTATATCGGCCCTTTCTCTTGCGAGATCGGCCTGAAAGGCCGGGTCGGACGCCAACGTCCCGTTGGCAGACAGAGCCACATCGGGAGAATCCGTGAAAGCAACGCCCAAATCGCAGTAAAAGCCCCAACGCCGGCTGCTATTGAGCGGATTGCCCCAGCCGATGCCTATGTAAGGGGCGAGACCGTCGATTTCCACGTCGCCCGACAAGGTGCCTATGTCCGCCGCCGAATAGACGGTGCCCCCGATTTCTTCGCTGCCCGTGGGCGTCCCGTCCAGATCGAGTTCGTGGTTCATTGACAACAGGCCCGCCGTAACGCGAAAAGAATCGCCGAACACATGCCAGTCAACCAATGCGGAGAAAGAGGAGAAATTCAACCCAACATCATATTCGACGCCATCGAACTCGTCGTCAAAGTCGTAATCGAACGTATTCAAGCCAAAACGGGCATTGATATCCGATGCTATTCCTGTCGTCAGCTCCCCGCCCAGGCCCAACGTTCCGGCCTTGGCGCCTACGGCCAGCCCGCCAGACTCCGCACAGCCCGCCCCGCCAAGAGCCAGAGCCGACAGAACCAATGACACAATAGCGATTGCTTTGCTTCTCATGGCGATTCCTTTCCCTATCTGTTTGTCTGGACCGTGATGAGCTCTTTTCGGTATTCTTCGGCTTTATCGGCCATCAGCTATTTTCTCCCTCGAGCCCAAAACCGGCAAAGGAACACAATTCATGGGAAATAGTACAAGGCTGATTTGAGAATGTCAACGAATGAAACAACTACCCGGCACGCAGGGTGCGTCTTGACCCGCCGGTCACCAACTGTGGGGCGAGCTGCGCTTTAGCCGGCTTGAAGGCAAGCCCGGTATGGATTATATTCTGCGCCCAGAGCCACCACCTCCCGTGCGGCTTGTAGGCCGTGATGCTGGAAGTATATAGAACAAGCGTGGCGGCTCAACCAGTGGCAGAGGTCCCTTATGAGCTTGCGTAAGCGCGTTGATGAAGTGGTGACGGTGGGCAGGCCGGGCGACAAATTGAACAGAGCCTTCGGCATATTCATTGTCACGTTGATCGGCTTAAACGTGGTCGCCCTGATCGCCGAATCGGTCAGGAGCATTCACGCCCTATGGCCCCGGCTGTTCAGCCTCTTTGAACTGGTCTCGGTCATCATATTCACCGTCGAATACGTTGCACGCCTCTGGTCGTGCGTGGAGAAGCCGACTTATCACAAGCCTGTGCGTGGAAGGCTGAGATTCGCCGTTACGCCGCTGGCGATGGTCGATTTGCTCGCTATCCTTCCCTTTTACCTGCCTTTCACGGGCCTTGACCTGCGATTCCTGAGAATCCTGCGAATGATGCGCATATTCCGGCTGGCCAAGCTCGGACGATACTCTCAATCCCTACAAATACTGAATCGGGTCATGACGGCGAGGAAGGAACAACTGCTGTGCACGCTTTTCGTGCTCTTGCTGCTTGTGATCATTGCGGCTTCCCTGCTGTACTATGCCGAGAACCACGTCCAGCCGGAAGCATTCTCGAGCATCCCCGCTGCGATGTGGTGGGCTGTTTCCACCCTGACGACCGTCGGCTACGGCGATATCTACCCGATGACCACCCTGGGAAAGTTCATGGCCTCCATCATTGCCGTTCTCGGGATAGGCATGTTTGCCCTGCCGACGGGCATTCTGGGAGCCGGTTTTGTCGAAGAAGTTGGCCGAAACCAGAAACCCGCACAGTGCCCACACTGCGGAAAAGAGATAGGCGGCGCAAAAGGCACGGCTTAGTGACTATCTCAAAACTGTCACCCTGAGCAAAGCGAAGGGGCTGGGCATCGGAAATAAGAGATTCTTCGCTGCGCCCAGAATGACAAATTGTGTTTTGAGATAGTTTCTTAGAGCACTATCCGGCACAGTTGGCCGGCGGCGTTTATACTTTCTCGGGCACGATGAAAGGCTGCCGGTAGTTACGCGCCAGATACATGTTGGCTTCGTTGCCGAGCGCACCAACGAATCGTTCCGCGTCGGAATCGACCGTCAACCAGGGGCCAAGGGTCATCGGCGTCTGCTGCAAATCCACCTCGTTGAGCGACAGGTGCTCGCAGAGCCGCTCGTAGGCATCCAGCGGCACTTCATCGGCGACAAGCGATTTGGCGATATCATCATGACCTGCTGTGCGCCCGAGCAGGTAGGAGATATTTCCCGCATGGCACAGGGCCGTCGAAAGATGTCCCTGAAGAATGTCGGCATTGAGGTCGCTGACTTTACGGCTGCGAACGGCCTTGATGAAATTCGCGTGATGGCCCTCGCCGCCGGTGACTTTGAACTGCTTGAGTTTCTTGTCTTCGTAGTCGTAGGCCCAGCCCCCGGCAACGTAGCCGCCCTCACATTCAATGACTGTGTCGGCGCGCGATCTGCGGTACGTGAGGTCCATCGCCGAATCGCCCTTCTTCTGCGGCAGGTTCCGCATCTCGAAAATGATCGGGGCCGGCGTGTAGTCGAAGTAAGCCACCTGCGCGTTCGGGGTCTGCCTGTCGTCGTCCCAGAGGAATTTTCCGCCGAAGCTGACCACCCGCGGCGGCAGGTGCGAATAGCCCAGCGCCCATCGGCACTCGTCAAGAAAATGAATGCCGTTATTGCCGAGGTCCCCATTGCCGTAGAGCCACTGCCAATGCCAGTCGTAATGGAGCTTCTTTCGCACCAGCGGCGTCAGCGTAGCCGGACCCGTCCAGAGGTCGTAATCGATGCTCGCGGGGATGATCTGCGGTCCGTTGACTTTGCCGATGGGACCACGCGCGCTGAAATAATAGCAGCGGGCGCGAAGGATTTTGCCCAGGTTGCCCTGCCGGATGTACTCGAATGCCTGCGCGAGCCCCTCGTCCGAACGCCGCTGCGTGCCCGCCTGCACGATCCGGTTGTACTTCCTGGCCGCCTCGACCATCTTGCGGCCTTCCCAGATGTCGTGCGAGACCGGCTTCTCGACGTACACGTCTTTGCCGGCCTGGCAGGCCCAGACGGTGACCAGCGAATGCCAGTGATTGGGCGTGGCGGTTACGATGGCGTCGATGTTTTTGTTATCGAGCAGCTTGCGGACATCGACGTAGGTATCTATCGGCTCGTTGCGCTCTTTGAATTTCTTGGCCTCGCGGTCGATGACGTTTCGATCCACGTCGCACAGCGCTACGACCCGCACGCCGGCAATCTGACTGAAGTACTTGATGTGATTGCTCCCCTGGCTGTTGAGACCCACGACGGCGACGCGAATATCATTGTTTGCGCCGAGGACGCGGGAATACGGCGCCAACGCTGCAACGGCGCTGCCGGCCAGAGTGCTTCTCAGCAATTTGCGGCGTGTTATAGGTTCCATGATCGTTCTCTCCATCTCTGCGATTGGCCAATCCGTCGTTTCAACAAACTACAATGCGGTACGCTACCAAATCCCCTCCATGAAAGCAATTCTTCTTCTCGCATTGAAGGCCCCCTGTAACAAATGCGCTGGTTCGGGTATCATACAGTGGATGAATTGGGCC
>DATKWR010000809.1:0-2301 GCA_035529475.1 Sedimentisphaerales bacterium
GCCCGCCACTTCCACGCGGCCGGAATCGGGCACGAGGATGCCCGAGAGTATCTTGACCGTAGTGCTCTTGCCGGCGCCGTTGGGGCCGATGTAGCCCAGCAGCTCGCCTTCATCGAGGCTGAACGAGATGCCGTTGAGCGCCGCAACGGTGCGGTACCGCCGGTGCACGATCCCCGCCAGCGCCCCCCACGTCCCCGGGGCACGCTCCGCCACGCGGAACGTCTTCACCAGGTTTTCCACCACGATCTGCGCCATCGGCCGGTCCCCTCGGTGCCGTGCGGATTTCGGGAAGGAACAGATTATAGCCATTCGGGGGAACCGGATCAACGACGTACGCGCCGGGTACAAGCTGGGGACGGCGCCGAGCTGCGGATCGACCGCTGCCTCATCGACGCCAACTGGGGCCAGGCCACCGACGTCGTCTACCAGTTCTGCGGGCAAAGCCGGTTCGCGGGCGTGCTGCCCAGGCATGGGCTGATACGGGCGGACGTGAAGGGCAGGCAGGACATATCCACGAAATGCCCCGCCGGAATTGTGCTTGACATCCTACGCACCTCGTGCTATGCTTGCAGTCGTGCCTGAGCGTCACACTGACGGTGTTCAGCCACCAGTGTTGGTGCAATCCGTCGCACCCCCTCGCTCACACCAGGAAACCAGCGGCGGCCGGAGGCCAACAGCAGTGCCATCGCGAAAAACTAGTTGCCTGTCCCCGGTTTTCCTAGCGATCCTGCCGATGGTGTACCTTAAGAGCCACAGAATGCCCGGCCCAATGCCAATGGGCATGATCAGGGCCGGGCATTCTTGTTCGAACACCTCTTCAGTTTAAGGAGCATAACCATGATATGGAGTGCATATGCGACCAAGCTGAATGACAGCGTGAACCCGCTGTGCCTTCTGATTATCAGCATTAGTGTATTGTGCCATAGCGCCGTGGCTATTGCCGACGACAGCAGAGAATTGGCTTCAGCTCTCATTGACAATACTCGCTCAACGTTTGCGGAGTTATCCAGGTTTCAAGTGCGTGTGCGAACGATAACGGACAAGTGGCCCAACGGAAGAGAAGAAGGACGACTACATAGCAGCACGGAGACGGAAGGAGAGCTAACTATTGATGGAAACAAATGGCGATGGGATCAGGAATTTACGACATTGGTCAATGGCGAACTTACCCCCGCAGGTATGACCCCCATTCGCGAGACGTTGATTTCGACACCGGAACAGAGCGTGTACTGGCAGCGGCCCGAACGGGGTGGGAATGCAGTCCTCGGTCCAACTGAGTTACCTCTCGTTCAATCATCCGCCCAGGAGGTCATGGCAACAGGCAATCCGATGAAGTGGATTCTGGAGACATGTCCTCCAGTGTCATCGCTGGATGGCTACAAGATGAGTGTCAGGGAGGTGGCCGGCCGCACCGAAGTAACTCTGGAGGGCAACGACCATGACCGTCAAGAAAAGTGTGTGATGGTTTTCGATCCCGACTCCGGCAGGTTACCAATCGAGGCCATGTTTAGTTCGACGGATGGCATAAATACACACATAAACCATTACCGTTTTGCCTATCGGCAGGAAGGCGGACGATGGGTGCCGACCAATATCGACGTGGATCGAAAAGCAACCAAAGGAGGCCGCGAGCGAGTAGAGAGATTTTCTCTGCTGGTTCGTACTTTTGTTGTTGATCCCGACCTCAAACAGGACTATTTCAAGCCATCTTTTCCAGTAGGAACACGCATTGTAGACAGTCGCTATGGAGTTGAGTTCACGGTTGGCAACTTGGAAGAGATCCTGCGCAATGCAGTCGAAGGACTCGGCGCGGAGGTTCCTGCCACGCGACCTAGTACCGCCACAACGATTCCGAGCCTCCCCAAAGTTGTTCCAGTGAATCCTACAGACGATGCCGAAAGTACTCGTGAGCCGATAGCCACCGGAGGCGATCGTAGATGGATAACAGCCGTTACGATTGTAGCGTGTGTTGCACTTGCATGCATTGTCCTATACGTACTGCGGGCGAGGTCGAAATGAGCACTTCATAGGAGATACTAGGGAGATACTAGGGACAGGAGATACTAGCCTGGATTTTTCACGGTCCGCGGCCCGATCTGCCTTCGGAAGCCGGTTTCGCCTTGTTCTTTGACATCCTGAGCTATGAAAAGATGCCCAAGGCGGTCCGATGTGCCGCGTGACGGACGAATGGGTGGAAGAACGCGGCATAACAGGCTTGTCAAGGCGCACTATCCCTGGTCACTTCCTCCTTACGCTGCCCGGCCGGTGCCACTATAGCGGCAGTCCGCCGGCTGCCGCCAT
>DATKWR010000810.1:0-9086 GCA_035529475.1 Sedimentisphaerales bacterium
GAGCCATCGTCGAAGTAAGCACGGCGATACCATTCACCATCCCAGCCATTCTTTTCGATATTCCGCTGCAGTTGAGCAGCCTCCCTCTGGCAGCGTTCGACAAAGGGGAGGTCACCATGTATGCGTGCAATATCAGTGAACCGCATGAGCACATCATAGAGGAAGAATCCCAACCATACACTTTCGCCTTTGCCGTGTTCGCCGACAAGGTTCATGCCGTCGTTCCAATCACCCGAGCCGATGAGCGGCAGGCCATGTACGCCAAAGCTGATGCCTCTCAGGATAGCCCGCACACAGTGATCGTACAAACTGGCCGCTTGTTCAGACCGGCTGGGAAGATCGTAATACGAGTCCTCGTCGGCATTTACCGGGCGGCCATTGATGAAGTGGACGGATTCATCTAATACTCCGGTGTCTCCGGTGTTCAGAACATAACGGCACGTAGCCAACGGTAACCAGAGGAAATCGTCCGAACAGTGCGTACGCACACCCCGCCCTGACGGATGATGCCACCAATGCTGGACATCTCCCTCCCGGAACTGACGGGCAGCACAGAGGAGAAGGTGCTCGCGCACGAGACGCGGCTCTGTGTGGATGAGTGCCATCACGTCCTGCAACTGATCGCGGAAACCGAAGGCGCCCGCCGACTGGTAGTATCCGCTGCGCGCCCAAAGGCGGCACGCTATAGTTTGGTATAAGAGCCAGCCGTTGGTCAGGACATTGACGGTCGGGTCGGGTGTTTCCACATTCACTGCGCCGAGCGTGTGATTCCAGTATTGCCAGACCGTTTCGAGCGTGTTGTGCGCGGCGGCAGCTCCACGGAAGCGACGTACCAGGTTGCCTGCGTCATCGGCATCGCGCCCTACGCCGAGCCTGAAGATGATCTCGCGCTCTTGCCCGTCGGCCAGATCGAATGGAACCTGGATAGTGGCGCAGGGATCCAAAGCGGTCCCCACCTTGCCGGAGAGGCGCAACCGGGTCATTGCGGCAGGATTCCGAAGCGTGCCGTTGCGCCCGAGGAACTCAGTTCTGTCGCCGCTTAAGGTCCGGGGCGTATCGTCCACATCAAAGAAAGCAGTCCGGTTGCGAAACTCCGTGTTATATGGGTTACGCGCGAAGAGCGCGCCGCTATTCGGGTCAATTTCGGTGATCACGTGCATGGTCGATTTCGGCCGCAGGTCGCCAAGGACCCATTCCGCGTATCCGGTGGCGGAAAGTCGGCGCGCTCGCCCCGACTCGTTTCGCACTTTCAGCACCGTGAACTTGATCGGTGCGTCCAGGGCCACGTAAACCCACACCTCTGAGCGGATGCCGCGCTCCGTGTGCTCGAAGACGCTGTAGCCAAATCCATGCCGGGTGACGTAAGGCGTTGCCCCCCGGCTGGGCAGCGGCATCGGGGACCAGAAGTGGCCGCGCTCTTCATCGCGGATGTAGAAAGCTTCCCCGCTCGAATCGCTCACGGGATCGTTCCCCCAGGGAGTGAGGCGGAACTCATGAGCATTCTCACTCCAGGTGTAGGCAAGCCCGCTCTCTGAAATGACGGTCCCGAAGTGCGGGTTTGCCAGCACATTCACCCATGGCGCCGGCGTCACCTGCCCGGACGCGGTCGTAATGACGTACTCGCGCCCATCCGGGGTGAATCCGCCCAGCCCGTTGAAGAACGCCAGATCGTGGCGAGGCAGCGCGGCGACCGATAGGGGTTCGGAGCGGTGGGTTCGGGTCGGTGTAAGGAGCGGCACTGTTACTTCCACAAGACTGCGACGGTTGATCTGGTCCACCAGCGCCCCCCGGCGGTCGGTGATGATGGCGCGAGCGACCGTTTGGATCAGGATGCGGTCCTCGTTCGATATCTGGTCCGCAGGTCTTAGAAAAATGCCGCCGGGTCGGTCGGTCACGTTGGCTTCAGTGCCCGCGGCAATGAGCTCCATGATTTGGTCTTGCAGAAGTTGCCGGTAACCGGCGTGATCTTCGTTCCAGATCATCAGGTCCACCGCCAGTCCCTTCAAACGCCAGTATGCGTGGGCCTGCACGAGTTGGCGCACCATATCGATATTGGCCGGATCTTCAATCTGCAGCAGCACGATCGGTAAATCACCGGATACAGCATAGCCCCATAAACCGGATTGTCCTCGGCGGTTCTTGACGAGGACCCCAGGTTCAGCACGCAGAGAGGAATTGGCATATATCACGGAGCTTGCAAGGTGTCCATAGAGTTGCGCGTCGGCTTCAGTTGCGTTGAGCTGCCGCAGAAGTACCTGGCCATGTGTCCATGCCAGATCAAAGACGCGATCCGCGAGATGTCGATCCCGGTATTTTTCCACAAGGCCCAGGCACACGTCGCGGGTTTCGCTTATGCCCGAGACAATATTTATCGTTACCGATTCTTCCGGATCCAGCGTTATCCGATACCGGATGGCGACAATCGGATCGAGCACGGAGCCCTCACTGTCCGAGAGCGCCCCCGTAAAAAAACCAGCTGCACCGCTCATCGCTTGCGGATTTTCAACGGTGTTTCCGCGGCCGATGAACTGCATGCGATCGGTCTCATAGGAGACTTCTCCGGTTTCCGCCCCATGCACAGCCATCAGGTGAAACATCCAGGGCGTCTGCTCGCCCTGTGAGCGGGGCCGGCGAGTGCAGAGGATCGCCCGCTGCTGGCGAATGATCTCGGTCTGAACAAAGAGATTGCTGAACGCTGGATGCAGTGCTTCCGCGGCAGGGGGTGCAAGAACCACTTCCGCGTAACTCGTAACATCAATCGCTCTGCGCGTCCGAGCCCGGTTGGTGATGCGGACTCGGCGCAGTTCAATGTCATCCTCGGGTGAAACAGCGATCTCCGTATGTGTGTCAAAGTCGTGGTCCCCGCGGCGAAACTCCACTTTCGCCTCTGAGAAAATCGCTTCGTAATTATTCGATTGATTGGCCGGTCGTTTGAGCGTCGGCTGATATGCGTTTGACCAGAACTCTCCACTCGCCACGTCGCGGAGGTAACAGAACGTGCCCCAGTTGTCGCGGGTACTGTCTTCGTGCCAGCGTGTCACTGCGATGTCCTTCCAGCGGCTGTAACCGCCCCCCGCATTCGTAATCATCACGTGGTATCTGCCGTTGGACAACAACTGCACTTCAGGTACCGGCGTATCCGGGCTGCTGAAAACGCGCACCGGCATCCCCGTAACACTGGGAGCCCCCTGTATGGAGGAGAGCTCGGCGGTGTGCGAATAAAACGCCGTGGCCTTTGGCACCCGCTCCTGGAGCAACAGCATGGTTGCCTGGAACACCGGGTCCGACTCGAATCGCTTCTGCATCGGACGGTCCAGGAGCAGATAGGCCAAAGAGAGCAAGCTCATTCCAACGTGATGTGCCATGAAGGAGCGAACCACGGCGCTCGACTGTCCGCGCGGCAGACGTGAAGGTGTGTAGTCGATCGCTTCATAGAAGCCGTATTTTCCTTCACACCCTTCAGCAGCGAGTCGCTGCAGATTCAGGCATGCTTCCTCGGGCGCTACCATCAGCGCAAGCGCCGAAGCATAGGGCGCAATTACCAGATCCCCGGAGAGCCCGCGTTGGAGCCCCAGGCCGGGCACGCCAAAAGCGCGGTACTGGTAGTTAAGATGGCCGTCGATCATGTTGTAGCCGGATTCCGAAATGCCCCACGGCACTCCGCGCTTCTTTCCATATTCGATCTGCCCGGCCACAGCCGCCTTATAAGTCTGGTCGAGCAGCGTGTTTTCATACGTAGGCATCACAAGAAGCGGCATCAGGTACTCGAACATCGATCCGCTCCACGAAAGGAGAATCGGCTCTCCACTCGTAGTGGTGAGAAGGCGCCCCAGGGTGAACCAGCTCTCCTGCGGCAGTTGTTCCTGCGCAATCGCCACGAAACTGCACAGTCTCACTTCCGAAGCAAGTAAATCGTAAAAACCCGCGTCCCGCCGGCGTTCACCGACGTTGTACCCGATGGTCAATAGACGGCGCTCCTCGTCGAACAGGAAATCATATTCCATACGGGCGAGTTCGCCGGATTGCAATGCAAGCTGTTCGATAGCCGCGATTCTCTCAATGGCGCGTTGGTTGCCAAGTCCTGCCAGTTCGCGCAGCGTCGGTATCTCATCGATGCTGCTAACTGTTGGCGGATTAAGAAGGGTCAGCTCATCGAGGGCGTCACGGCATTGCCGGGCAAAGGCACGCACCCACCACCCGGCCGGGTTCTCACGGTCGGCATCAAAGCCGGCGACCACTTCTGCAGCGGATAGTGCCAGATGATCAAGGTACTGCCGAGCCGCCATAAGCTTAGTTGGCGCGGACTTGAGCGCTGACTCCAGGCCTTGCCGAAGATGGGCGAGCCCCGCTGGTGCGACTACTCCAGGAGTGTCCGCGAAAATCCCCACGAGAATCATTAGTGTATCGCTGAGGCCGTCAAACAATCTCGCTCCTATGATCTTTTGATCGGGAAGTGCGAGCAGACCCTGCCGCAATGTCAACAGATGGCCTGCAAGGTTCCCGCTGTCCACCGTAGAAATGTAGAGGGGCGACAGTGGTTTCAGAGATTGCGTGTCGTACCAGTTGTAGAAGTGGCCCCGGTATCGCTTCAATGTTTTCATTGTATGGAATGTATTCGCCGTGCGCTTGATGAGCTGTCCCGTTGAAATATAGCCGAAGTCGTGCGCGGATAAATTCGCGAGCAGCGCAAGTCCCATGTTGGTCGGCGAGGTGCGATGTACGGCCACGGCAACCGGATACTCCTGATAGTAATCCGGCGGTAGCCAATTATCTTCCGGGTCGACGAATGTGTCGAAGAACGCCCAGCTCTTTCGTGAAAGCTTCCGGAGAAAGAGGGTCTGTTCGTCCGTCAGCCTTGCTCCACGGCGAGTGAGCGGTCGGCTGATCCACCATGCGATAGCAGGGGAAGCAAACCAGAAACCCAGTATAGGCCCAGCCACAGCTAATACGTCCGGACTCGAAATAGTCAGATAAATCATCGCGACAAAAGCAATAATGGGGGCGATCCACATCGTTCGGTAAGATGCGACGATTTCCGTGTGGCTGCTACGAGTCGGGGTGCTCGACGGACTCCATTCGAGAAGTCGCTTATGCGTGACCAGCATCCGCCACGTGGTGCGCATAATCGCATCCAGACTGTAAAACGCCTCGTAAGGCAGGCAGACAAGCGAAAATGCAGCTTGAGCGAAACGCCTGCGCGTAGAGCGCACTGAGGCAGCAAGGTGCTGCCTCAAAAGCACATCACCCGGCTTCTGAAGCACATCCAGGACAGAGGCAATCAGGGAAGGAATCAGGATGATGCCGATCACCGACAGAGTCCAAAACCATGCCGATGGCAAGACCGTCCAGCCCAGCAGCAACAGCAGTGTCAACGCCGAAGGCACAAGACTACGCCGAAGGTTGTCGAAGATCTTCCATTGGGACAGTCCAGAGATCGGATTCTTCTGAAGGCGCGCATCAGGATCGGAACCAGGCACACCCGACAGCAGCCACCGCGCAATCTGCCAATCCCCGCGAATCCAGCGGTACCGGCGGCTCACGTCCGCGCTGTAGCGATATGGATATTCCTCGTACACCATTACATCGCTCAACAGCCCCGCCCGTGCATAACACCCTTCCAGAAGATCGTGGCTGAGGATTCGGTTCTCGGGGAAGTGTCCGTTAAGCGCCCGCTCGAATGCATCGACGTCATAGATGCCCTTGCCGATGAACGAGCCTTCATGGAAGAGGTCCTGGTAAACATCTGAGACGGCGCGCGTATACGGATCGATGCCCGGCTCACTCCCGCACATGCGCGCATACCGTGACCGGTTTGTGCCCGGTAAGCTCGCGGCCACGCGCGGCTGCAAAATGCCGTACCCGGCAACAACACGCTGCTTGTCTTCGTCGTAGTGCGCGCGATTCAGCGGGTGCGCCATGGCTCCCGCAAACTGCTGCGCCGAGTCGCGTGGTAGCTGCGTATCCGTGTCAAGGGTGATCACGTACTTCACCTTCGATAGAACTGCAGTATTACCAACGACGAGCGAGAAGCGGTCCCTTGAGCCGCCGCGCAGAAGCGAATTCAATTCCGCGAGCTTCCCTCGCTTACGCTCGTAACCCATCCAAACCAGCTCCCGGGGATTCCATTGGCGGGGGCGATGGAAAAGAAAGAAAACATCGTCTTTTCCTCGCGTGTATTTTATATTCAGCTCTTCGATTTTTTGTCGGGCCAGCCGCAACAGCGGTTCGTCTTCAGGAATCGTTTCCTCGGCCGCGTCCCGAAAATCAGTCAACAGGCCGAAGTGCAGGTTATCGTGCCTATTTGCCAGGAACCGGACTTCAAGTGCCTCGATCAGATCCTCGATGTTTTGAGTGCTTATGAGCATAGTCGGGACCACGACCAGAGTGCCCGATTCAGGCGGAAATCCTTTGGAGAAGTCCATTTTCGGAAGCGGATGCGGGGTCGCCAGTAACGTAGTCAGCCAGTTAACCAGCGCCACCGATAGTTGACTTGCGCCCAGCATCGAGAGTATTCCAATCAGCGCGAGTAGCCAGTCAGGGTAGGCACCGGCGTATGCCTTCGCCAATAAGCTCCCGGTGAAAATCGCCGTCAGCAGCGTGATCGTGCCGACATAGAAGAGCAAAGGAAACCGGCGGCCAATTCTCTGAAGAGCCTCAAGGGCAGAAAAATGCACCGCCGCCACTCGTTCAAGTTGTGGAAATCCCTTGTCGATCAGGTAGAAGCCGACATGTGCAGTTCGATCGTCACCGCCTTTTCTGGCGGCGGCATCGTGCGAAAGATCAATCGCTTTGCGTGCCACCTCGCCCTCGGATAGCCGGCTGCTCTTCGCTATCTTCTCCACCACGTGACGGTAGCGATCACGGGTCGCAATATCCATCTTGCCGTAAAAGCCGCCCGTGTCCTCACGCAGGGTCCGCTCGACGTCACTCATCGCCTCTACGAAAGCACGCCAGTCCATCGCGTCCAGGAAACGGAGGCTGCCAATGCTGTTGCTCATCGAGACCTGATCAGCGGCCTGTTTCTGGTTCTCCGACTGCACCAGCTGATTGATCGTCAGGCCACTCTCGGAAAGTCGCTGCTCAATCCAGGTGAGCGACATTGCCAAAGCGGGACCACCCTGCCCCTGCAATCGGCGCGTAAGTTCCGCAACAAACGAACTCGCCATGGGCGGGTTTGAACGCGCCATGTCCGCGATCACCAAAATAAGGCTCTTCGGGTCCTTCTCGGCGGTCTCCTTCATCTGGTCCGCCCAATAATCGGCGAGGTTTTGGTCGATCCTGTCAGTGGCGATCAGGGCTGCAACGCGTCGGAGATTCTCGATCAGTGACAGGCGCAACATGATAGGGATTGCCCATAATTCGCCTAACTTCAGGGCGGTGACTGTCTGGTAGGCTGCCACGAAATTGCTGAGGCTCTCCGGATCTACCCGCCCATCGCCATGTGAGATCGTCTCCTGCGCAATGTCATACACGCGCGGAAGACCAGCCGATGAACCATTCAGCAGTCGAGGCAGTTCACGGCTGTACCCCTTTGGCAAGTGTCTCCTGGCCGCGCGAATCTGCTCTTCAATAAGATAGAAGTTATCGAGCAGCCATTCCCCTGCCGGCGTAATACGGCGGTGTGCCTTAATAGCCTCCATCAGCAGGTTGCGGACTCCAAGCAGCACGCCTTCATTCTCAGCCAGCCGCGTCAGAAGCCGGTCCCGTGCACGTCCCAGACCCAACTTGTGCAATCCCGCCAGGGTCTTACCATGCTGCTCCATCTGATCGCTACTGAACAGTTCCGATCGCAGCGGTGGCTCGGTGCTGGCGTACTTTTGTGCCGGGCCGTCTCCGCGGAGGAACGAACGCAAATGGGGTAAATTCCGGAGAATGGTCTTACTGCTCACCCTCACTTATGAGGTCTCCTTCTTGGAAGCGAAGTCTCAACTAACCCCCGCAACCATGGTTGCGTTTCGGGCTCCTCCTCTTCGGTTGTCGGTTTTAGTGTTTCTTCACAAGATAAATTAGACGAGAAGATATTGATTGAACAATGACACCATCGTTGTGTGCTCTAATTTTCTGGCTATACTTAAGGCTGTATCGCCATGAGTGTTTTTTATGTGGATATCAGCTTTGCTTTTTAATAATATTATTGCGATTGAACTATCCTCTGTTTCGGAAGCTATAATCAGAGCGGTCTTGCCATTCATATCCTTGATATTGACATCTGCTTTGTTATCCAAAAGCAACTTTACAACATCATCTCGACCCAAATAGCAGGCTTTATGCAAAGCGGTCTCACCGCAATCATCTTTCGCATTTACGTCGGCGCCTCTTCCCAATAATATTCTCACGATGCCGCTATGCCTCGCAAACAAAGCCCTGCTTAAAACACTTTGCCCGATGACATCCCTTGAGTTCACATCAATACCCGTTTTCAGGAGGACTTGTACCTTTGAGCGATCACCTTTTTCAGCGGCTTCAAACAGTTCTTCATTATTCATCGCAATTCGTTTGATTTCTTCCATAGATACCCTCTTTATTCTCAGTTTTCTCTAATATATATCTCAGATTCCATAGTGTTGATTTTAGATGTGCATCATCCTGTACGAAGGGGTAGCAGAGTGCTTCCACCTAAAACATGAAAGGTTATTTTTGTTAATTGGGGAGACTGTTAAAGGGTAAGGATATCAAAATGCAATCAAATCACCAGTTTCCCAGTTTAACTATTTCTTTTTTCTATTGGTTCTATTATAACAAATTATCTCGCCTTTATGTCCCCAAGGGGTAATTTCTTATTGATTTTTATTTGTAATACTATACTATTGAGCCTCTTGCAAAAGTATTGTAAATTTCGATAGCCATAGGGCGAATCTATCACCTTGCCGTCTTTTTCTGGGCTTCAGTGCTGTTTCAGCTCCTTTTCACCGGTTAATCCGATACGACAAGCTGTTTTCGAACGTACTCCTCCACAAATATCAATAATCAAGATTTCTTTGTTCGCCTTATGTTGTCAACTTCAGCAATTGATCAGCAAATAGCGCAATGACGCCGATGTCAATACCGCCGTTACCGGCAACCCGCAATCACTGGTGTCCACGTGC
>DATKWR010000811.1:0-4286 GCA_035529475.1 Sedimentisphaerales bacterium
CAATACGCTGCTCGTCGGGCCTGACGGCAAGTTGATCGCCTTGAACACCGATTACGCCGGCGCGCTGGATGCAATCACAGCGGGGATGAAGCTCGGCAAGACCAAGTTCAGCGGCCTGCCGGTCGCTATTGTCGGGGCCGGCGGCGTCGCCAGGGCGCTCGTAGCCGGGCTCAGTGACGCCGGCGCGACTATCACGATCTACAATCGCACGCTCGAACGGGCCGAAAAGCTGGCCGCCGAGTTCGGCTGCGCGTTCGCGCCGCTGGACGAGGTGCGAAACGTCGATGCCAAGCTGCTGATCAATTGCACCAGCATCGGGATGCACCCGAACGTCGAGGCAATGCCCATCCCGGCGGAGATTTTGACAAAGACGATGGCCGTCTTCGATACCGTGTATAATCCCGCCGAAACCCTGCTGATCAAAGAAGCCAGGAAACTCAAGGCCAAAACCATCGACGGCGTCGCCATGTTCGTCAACCAGGCCATGGCTCAGTTCAGGCTCTTCACTCACCAGGACGCCAGCGCCGAGCTCATGCGAAATGTCGTCTTAGAGAACCTGGGATGTTAGCAAAACCAAAGCAAATAATCGTGGACAAAGACGCACTTGTTGGAATCAATATTGGCGACCTGTGTGATTTTGCACGAAATCACTTTTTGCTTTGTTCTGACACTTTATTATATGAATGCGCTACTACATCCGAATCAGAACGCAAGAATATGCTGTCTCGTTGTGATCGGCTCATTAAGGCAGGCGCATACTATTGTTCTTGCAGCATTGCATTCATACAGAGCGAAGGTGAGAATTGTTTACCGTATCCCTGGTTTCTGCCAGATTTGGAGGCGACGGAACAAATCCGGACAGGAGAAGCGTGTCTGGAGGATGTGCTTCATTCACCTAAGATCAAACAGGCATTTGATTCGCGTTGTAAGGTTTCTAAATCAGTGTTCGTAGATTTGAGCGCTAAGCTCAAGAATAGGATCGACTTGGAAAATCCTGATGTGGGGAAGAAGATAAAGGAACTGAGTTCGGATAGATTCGGCCGCTTCAAAGCATTACTTGAGTCTATTGATGCGCGCGATCTACATCAGATGTGTGTGGATTCTTTTCCTCATGATTGGATTAAGAATGAGAGGGAGTTTTGTTTGTCCCCCGAATGGATGAGTTGGCAACTCATACGCCTAACTGATGCAATTGTCCAAAACTACTACTACCTCCGCCAAACAGGTCCAATGCCAAGGGACGAGAACGAGAGAGCCGAGCACGACTATCAGGACATGGAGTATGTTTTACTTTTGAATCGAGCTGATGGGGTTTTGACGCGCGACAAAAAGCTTGTTGAGCCGTTGGCGCGGGCAGCATTTCCTGAGAAAGATGTGTTTTCCAATCTTGATGACGTGCCAGATGACTATGTATGTAATTGGGCTTGATCGTATCCGGCTTATTTCTTGCTTGTTGATGGCCATCTTTGGTATATTTGGAGCATTTGTGACAGAGGATGGATTCCTGCGTTCGCAGGAATGACAGCGAAAGAAACAAGAGTATGGGTATTCGGATCAAGATACCTGACGAGGAAATTGCGGGATTCTGTCGGAGAAGCCATATTCGCAGTCTTGCGCTTTTTGGTTCTGTTCTGCGTGAGGACTTTCGGCCGGACAGCGATGTGGATGTGCTGATTGAATTTGAGCCGGGACTGGAGCTTGGTTTGATGGAACTGGTCGCAATGCAGGATGAACTATCGCAGATTCTTGGGCGGAAGGTGGATATGGTAGAGCGCAAAGCCGTTGAAAGAAGCGAGAACTACATTCGGCGACGGCACGTGCTGGAATCTTTGGAGCCTGTCTATGTGGCGTGACGATGCTTATTCCGCAAAGAGTGTGGGAAGTAGTCGAGAAAGACATTCCGGAATTGATACGGATGGTCGAGCCTCTTGTCCCGCCTGATGAGCCACCAGAGTGAAACGCAGAGGATTAGTCGGTCGCTGGGCGGAGAGTCGCTGACATGGTTGAAGACGCGGTTATAGCAGCGGTCAAGCGTTATCTCGCCGGACTGCCAGCTTTTGGAATTCACGCCCGCAGGGCTGTCTTGTTTGGCTCTTATGTCCAGGGCCAGGCTGACGAATGGAGCGACATCGATCTGGTTGTGATTGCTCCGGAGTTCGACGGTTCTCGCGAAATCTCATTGGTCAAGGCACTTTGGCGGGCCACCATTGCCGACAATCGGATCGAGCCTATTCCGTGCGGCGAGAAGGAATGGGAAACGGACGGGAGCCGGCCGATTCTCGAAATCGCCCGACGGGAAGGCATCATCATCGCCGCATAGATGCTCGAGATTCCACGTTCACGTGCCGGCGGCGGCAAAATCATCTTCATTTCCATTGCTGTTGATTGTCATTGCAGCGGATGGCCGATATAATCCTGTGGAGTCTCGTGTAGCAGGGCTTCGCTATGTCCTGAATCGATGGCGCCAACTGCGGAAAGTGTATCGTCATGGTGGCGATGGACAAAATCGAAGAATTCGGCCGGCGGATCGGGCGTGAGTTTGACGCCGAGCGCGTCATCCTGTTCGGCTCGCACGCCCGAGGGGCCGTCACGAAGGATTCGGACGTGGACCTGCTGGTCGTCGCGAACACCGATCTTCCTCCGCGTCAACGTTATGGTGCCGTCCGCCGTCTTCTCGCCGATGCGCCCGCTTCGTTTGATATCATCGTGAAGACGCCCGACGAATATGCGCGCTGGCGGTCCGTGGTCAATCACATCGTTTACTTCGCCGACAAATATGGGAGGGTCGTCTATGAACGATGATACGGGCGAGCTCGTGCGACAATGGAAGGAAAAAGCGCGGAATGACTGGACGGCGGTGGAGATACTGTTAGCCAGCGAACAATGTCCCGCCGAGACGGTTTGTTTTCATTGCCAGCAATTTGTTGAGAAGCTGTTGAAAGCCCTCCTGACTCGATACAGCATCGAGACACCAAAGACACATGATTTGCGACGATTGATTCAACTGGCTCAGTCTTTGGCTCCGGAGCTTTCTGCGTTGTCTGAGGCATCGGACAAGCTCACCATCCACGGAGTTGAGACGAGATACCCGGGCGACTGGTATCCTGTTCCCCCCGCCGAAATGCACGAGATCGTTGAATTATCCAGGAGATTCAGCGACATACTACTACCGAAGCTGGACTGAGACATTCCCTCCCCACGCTCGCGGAAGCAGTCACGGTCGCATAGGAATCCTGGATTCCGCGTTCATCCGGCCCCAGCACAAAATTACCTCCATTGCCTTGCTATGGATTGCCTTTGCAGTGGATGGCAGATATAATCCCATGAAGTCTTTTGCAGCAGGGCTTTTGGGACATCCTGAAGCGACAGCATCAAGAGCAGAAAGTGTATCGCATGGTGGCGATGGACAGAATAAAGGAGCTGGGCCGGCAGATCGGGCAAGAGTTCGACGCCGAGCGCGTCATCCTGTTCGGCTCGTACGCCCGAGGCGCCGTCACGAGGGATTCGGACGTGGACCTGCTGGTCATCGGGCCGTTTGAGGGCCGAAGCGTGGATAGGTCCGTCCAAATCCGGATGAAACTGCGGCCGGGCTTTGCCCTGGACCTGGTCGTTCGCACCCCAGAGAAGGTCCGCGAGCGGCTTGCGATGGGCGACGATTTCATGCAGGACATACTCGACGAAGGAAAGGTGCTCTATGAAGCCGATGACCGCTGAGTGGGTCGCCAAGGCCGAGGGCGATTTCGCTACGATGCAGCGAGAGAGCCGCGTGGCGGAGCGCCTCAACTACGAAGCGATCTGTTTCCACGCCCAGCAGTGCGCCGAACGGTACCTCAAGGCCAGGCTCTATGAGGCGGATATCCCTTTCGGGAAGGTGCACGACCTGATGACCTTGCTCGATCAGGTCTGCCTCGCCGAACCGGGCTGGGAGAGTTTTCGGGAAGACCTCGCTTACCTCTCGGACCTGGCCGTAGCGCTGAACTACCCGGGCGAGGCAGCCGATACCGACGTGGCGGCCCGGGCCAAACATTGTTGTCAACGTTTTCGCGACGCGGCCCGCGCGGTGCTGCGGGCGCAGCAGTAGATTTGTTAAGGACATATTCAATGGCAAGAAATTCTGGAAAAGCTGAAAAAGTGGTTTTGGCCTACAGCGGGGGTCTGGATACAAGCGTGATCCTGCCCTGGCTGCGGGAAACATACGGATACGAAGTCATCGCGTTCGCCGCGGAGCTGGGTCAGGGCGACGAATTGGCTGGGATCAAGCGAAAAGCCCTGGCCAGCGGCGCAGC
>DATKWR010000812.1:0-4442 GCA_035529475.1 Sedimentisphaerales bacterium
TTGCCCAGGTACGCCCGAACTCCGTAGGCCCTCTTCGGGGTGAACACCAGGAACTGGGACTTCCCTACCGGGCCTACCTCCCAGCTTACGCGATTGAACCAATTCTCATCGCGGAATCCACCGCCCGCGAAGAGATAAGGCATGGGATTCGTCTCGTCACCGAATACTCTTTCCCGGCGCATGAAGATGCCTGAGCCGGCACTCACCAGAATGTCGGATTTCGTTCCTTGAAGGGTCTTCCTGTCGACAAATATGTCCGGCGGGATCATCTCGTCGGTTTCGGGATCGGGGCTGTAAAGGGTCCGCTGCCTGAGGACCTTGCCGGTCACCGGGTCCAGTTTGTAGAGGAATATCCCCGAATCCAGATATGACGATCTCCCGGCAGCGGCGTAGGCGATGCCGTCTTTGACCAGGATGCTGCCGTGGACGGGCCAGGTGGATTCCAACTGGTCGCGAGCTCCGATCAGGCGTTCTTCCGGCGCCAAACGTCGGCGCCACACAAGCCGACCGTCCGATTCACGCAGGCAATACGCCCAACCGTCTGCGGATCCAAACAACACCAATCCCTTGTAGAGGGTCGGGGGTGTATCAACGCGTCCTCCTGCGGTGAAGTCCCAAACGTGCCTGCCATTGCTTTCGGTCAGCGCCACAACCCGGTGTTCGTCAATCGACGCGACGAAGACCTTGCCCCCGGCGATAACCGGCGGGGTGAGTGTTCCGCCCACAGCAGCTTCCCAGGATAACTTGAGGTTGTGGGACACAGACGCACTCGTCGAGCCACTGCGGGAAGCGTCGTGACGGAACGTCGGCCAGTCATTTACAGTTTTTAGTTTTGAGTCTTTAGTTTTGAGTTCTTTGTATGCCGGACCGAGTTCGATGGCTGCGATATCAGTTGTCTGCGCCGAAGCGACGCGATCCGATTTGGGGGCCAATGCGTAGTACCCGTTGAGTTTGGCATCAAGATAACATATGCACGGGTGCGGCGTCAGGTAGAGCATCCCGTTGCAGGGCACAAATCCGTTCAGACATGCACCTCGCGCCCAGTGATTGAGGCTGTTATGCCCCGTCTCGTAGTTGATGAATTCCGCCCCGCGACGTGAAGCTATGAAAAACCGCTCCGTCGCCTTCGCACGGTAACAGCGGTGGTGGTGATCGGTTTGGAGTGTCTCATTGGTGGAGAGTCTTCGTTTGATTTCCCCCGTCTGCAGATCGAGCCCGATGAGGAAGTAGTCGATGTTCGATTTATCCAGGCGGTGTCCCGTCCTCCAGTCATCGTCCTCGACCACCGTATAGTCGTGAATCCAGACCTTGCCATCGACCACAAACACATCAGGTTGCCAGTTGTGGGCCCACCCGCCGTAGGGGTGCTGCCAGAGCACCTCGCCGTTCGCAGCACTGAAGGCGTACAGGGTGCCGGGGAAGCTGTGCCAACCCCTCTCCGGTTCCCAGGCTGGCTGTGCCAGCAGAATCACACCATCCTGATATACAAGCACGCATTGATCGCTGTAGCGGATGAAATAGCTGGTTATCAGGTATTCCCTGGTTTCTGGACGGGCAATCCGCCAGTTCTGCCGGCCTGTACCCAGATCCAGGCTTGCGATTGCACTTTGATCCATCAGAAACACCTGCTTCTTGCCGGCGACCAGTTCCAGACGCCCAAACGGTGCGGCACCATCGGTCTTCGCCTGGAGCCCGGAGTATGCTCCCTTCTCCCAGAGTTTCTTGCCTGACTCCAAATCGACGGCGCAGACACTCCTTCTGACAGCCTCCTTTCTGTCTTGGCTCGGTTTGGGGGCTTCATGGCCGATCGACAGGATGAGTTTACCGTCCTGAAGGAGGATCTCATCGGTGCGCTGCGTACCCTCGATGACCCTCAGAACCTCACCCGTTGCAGCGTCGATTTCGGACACCGGGGCACTGAATCCCAGAGTAACATAGACGCGATCTCCCCCAGCAACAAGACGCTTGGGCAACTGCGGCGGCTGATTAAAACGCCCCTCCCAGGCGGTATTCCAGGCTTTCCACCCCCATTCATGGATGGGCTTTTTCCACAGCAGGACTCCGCTAAAGGCATCGCGTGCCACCAGGTACCAGTTATCAGGCAGTAGTCCTGCATTTGCGCTCGCCTGGGCCTGATCCTCAATAATGAATATCCGGCCTCGGGAAGAAACCATGGCGCTGGTGCTCGGCACCAAATTGTGATGACGCTGCCAGAGCGGATCAGCAACCCACTGGATGCGACGAGGCGAGTCAACCACCTTGTCGCGCGCCACGGCATTCCCATCGGCGGAATGCTGCCAGTGCGTCCACTCGTCGATCTCGTCAGGCCAGGGCTTGGTTGTTTTTATCCATTTATCGCCGGACTTGACATAGGCCACGCCTAACGGCCGCAGCACGCGCATGACTTCGTTCATGGAAACACGATTGGGCTTATCCACAACCACAAGGCTGGCCAGGTTGTCGGCGTAAGGAAGGGCCGGCCCATTCCACGACTGAACAGAGACGGGCCCGTAAAGGCCGAGCGATTGGATGTAGCGGCGAGCGGTTTCGATGTTCTTCGTGTCGGTATCTAAGCCGTGAACGATATACCGTTCGTTGTCCCGCAAGGCGGCCGTCAGCCGGCCGTCGCCACAATCAATGTGGACAATCAGTCCACCCTTGACGCCGGTTTGCTCCAGAATCTCCCGGCCGGATTGGCCCTGCGCTTCAAGGAATGAATTCGAAGCTAAAATCAACGGCAACATCAGAAGTTTACGGAGCTGATCTCTTTTCATCTTATCCATTCCCTTTCACATAATGCGTGAGCGAGTCTTCGATTCATTCCTCTCTGGAGGGTGGCATCAATTCCCCGGAGGTGTCAGTTGGCTGCGCGTCAGTTTCCGTTCGTGGATGACTGTGCCGTCCTCGCCTATCAATCGAAACGTAACTTCGGGATCCGGAACTGTGGCATCGATCGTAAACTCGCCAAAGGCGTACTTTCCGGAGATACCATAGAACTGTGTTTTCCACTCCGGGTTTGTCGGCGGGGGACCGGTCCTGCCGCCCAGACTTCCCGCCTCGAATTCGTAGAAATTGAAACCGGAAGGCCGAGGAATGCGGAAGCCGCGTGCGCCATGCCGGTCACCCGAAATCAGCAGGATGCCCCCGATCCGGTGCTTTTCGATGAATGTGAAGATCCGCTCACGTCCTTCGGGGTCCCACACCCCCCACGAATCTTTGCCGTTCGAGACGTAATCGCTCCACATGGTGCCATTTGACAGGATGATGAACGGTCCCTTGCAGTCGAGCAACTGGGCCTCCAACCATTTCATCTGTTCATCCCCCAGGAAGGAACCTTTCTCCCCGGTGCGGAAGTATCGCTCGTCGGTCATGATGACGTCACAGGGGCCGATCCGCGTGCGAAGAAAGACACCTCGCCGCTCGTCGCCAAACCCGTAAGAGGGATTGTTCCAGGCCGACTTGAACACGTCGCAAACGCATTGTTTGTCCCGGAGGGTGTAGCCTTTGGGAATGCCCCACCGGTCGTTGGCGAAGTAATCGTGATCATCCCACGTCGCATAGACGGGGATCGCGGCGGCAAAATCCCGCCAGGCCGGGAAGAAGTCGCGCAACAGGTAGTCAGCACGGTGCAGCCCGAGGTGGTTGTTCCTGTCCTGCACGGCGATATCGCCACCCAGCAGCATGGCCACCGGTTTTCGCTGGCGAATGAGAGTCCATTGTTGCTGATTGCCCAGTCCCCACCTGTGCGGACACGTGCCGAAAGCGATGCGGACTTTCCCATGAGTCGATTCACTCGGCCCTGTTGCGATGACGGCATGTGCTGGAATGTCTATGAGTTTGCCATCGACCAGCACACGGTACGGGTAGGTGGTCGAGGGTTCGAGACCTGTCACAGGGACGACGGCGCTCAGGTCCGTGGCTGCTGTGCTGGCGACGGGTCCGAAGGTTTTCGTGCCACCGGAGATTGTCACCTGCACCTCGACCTTGGCCGGTTTGAGCGTGCGCACCCATACTCGCGCTCCACGCGAACTGACTGTGCCCAGCATCGGCCCTCCCAGATGGTCCACCCCGTTGGCCCGACAGACTCGCTGAACCTCGGGATCTGCCGCCACGTCGGCGTATGTCGCATTGGGGTTGGCCGCCAGTACTTTGAATATGGTTGAATACACCTGCTGCACGCTCGCAGGCTGCTGGCCCCACTGATTCAATAACTTCAAATTCTCCGATAGCTCATCCTTCTTCTCTTTTACCTTTTTCTCTTTTGCCTTTTTCTTTGTGTCCTTGGTCGCTGCCAGAACCTCAGTCACCTGAAAAGGCAGTATCGCCGTCGCTGAAATACCAACCGCTCCTTTTATGAATTGCCGTCTCTGCATCTTCATGATGTGCTCCCTTTATTTTCTGAAATTCGTTGACTATCCGATTGTTGGCTCTCATCCGGAATA
>DATKWR010000813.1:0-2097 GCA_035529475.1 Sedimentisphaerales bacterium
TGAGGTCATGGAATTGCGGCGTACACAGGCTGTCTTGCGTACCCGCCGCGGCGCCATCCACCCAGACCTTGGTTTCCCAGTGACAGCGCTCGAGAAGTAAGACGATTCGCTTGTCCCTCCAGCTCTGCGGGATGTCGATCCGGCGCTGGTACCAGGCGGGGCCGACGTAGTGCTTCAGGGGTGTCAGCCAGAACGGGATCTTCACCGAGCCGGGCTGTCTGTATTTTTCGTACTTGGCATCCGTGAACCAGGACTGGTCAACAATCTTGCCCGTCCACTTGGTTTCAACAGAGACCTCGTCGCCAAAGCCGTTCTCGGCCGTCGAGCCCGGCAGGGCGATGCGATCCGGCAATCTGGCGCTGCACCAATTCTGCTGTTCGCCGATGTCGTCGCGGTCCAACTGGAATTGCCACTCGCCCGCCAAGGAGATGGACTGCCGGTCCTCGCTCGGCCCGGCAGTCGCCGCAGTTTTTGAATTGGCCGGTTTGTAGCAGGAAAGACTCAAGATTATGACGGCGCCCGCCACCGCCAAAACTATTTTCGATTCGGCCCGTCCGACCTGCCGGACCGGTCCGATGCGTCTGACTGTCGTCGGCAATCGGCATTCGCCAATCATGCATCTGTTAGGCATCGAGTACCTGGTCAATGGCCTCGGCAAGTTTTTTTTTGCTGGTCAACCCGACCCATTTTTTCTGGACCTGGCCATCCTTGAACAAAATGAGGGTCGGTATGGCACTGATGCCGAACTCCATGGCGCTGTCGCGCGCCTCATCGGTGTTGAGCTTGCAGATTTTGGCTCTATCGGCGTACTCGTCGGCAATTTCCTGGACAATCGGAGCGATCATCTTGCAGGGTCCGCACCAGGGCGCCCAGAAATCAACGAGCACGGGCACATCGGAATTGTGAACTGTCTTATCGAAAGTAGCGTCGGTCAACTCGATTACACTACCAGCCATTGCGCAATCCTTTCAACCAAGATTCAAGGAAAACTGCCCTTCGGCCATCCTGCCGGGTTGTTTGAAGGCCATCCTAAATGGTCAATGGCCGACTGTCAATTGCCAATTTCACCATCCGCCTGGCCCAAGCACGTCGCTGACGGGTTCGTTCCACCATTTCGGGTCTCTGAAATACTGTTTGAGCATCATGGCGGCGACGACACCGTCGCCGACGGCTGTAGCTAATTGCATGGCCGCTCCGATTCGGCAATCGCCCGCCACGAAGACGCCGGGGACGCTCGTGCGAAGATACGCGCAGTCGCACTTGATGAATCCCTTGTCGGTCAGCTCCACAAAACCTTTCAGAAAGTCCGTGTTCGGCACCATGCCGACAAATACGAACACGCCGTCGCAGGGGTAATCCTCTTGTCCGCCGCTCTTGACGTCTTTGAGCGTGACCGATTGGACTTTGCCCTTGCCCTGGATGGCCGTGGCGATGGTGCTGTATTTTATCGTCAGATTCGAATTCGGCTCATTGACCTTCTCCAGAAGCTCCTCAACGAGAACCTTGGACGCTCGAAATTCGTCCCTGCGATGAATCATTGTGACCTTCTCAGCGAATTTGGTCAAATGGAGTGTTTCTTCCACCGCCGTATTGCCTCCGCCGACCGCCACGACGTGTTTTTCCCTGAAGAACGGGGCGTCGCAGGTCCCGCAATAGCTGACGCCGGAGCCTCGGAACTGGTCCTCGCCGGGGATGTCGAGCTTTCGATAGTCGCTGCCGGGGGTCAGGATGACCACCCGCGCGGTGTATTGGTCCTTGTCGCAGCGCACGGCGATAGGGCCCTCCTCGAGCTTCTCCAGGCCGGTCACTTCGCAGCCGTTCTTTATTTCGGCGCCGAAGGTTTCCGCCTGCTTTTGCATTTGCGCAATCAGGCCCGGCCCATCGATGCGCTCGATGCCTGGGTAATTTTCTATCCTGTCGGTGTTGTTGATCTGCCCGCCCGGCATGAACTTCTCAAGAATAAGCGTGCTGAGCCTGTCGCGGGCCGTATAGAGGGCCGCCGCCAGCCCCGCCGGCCCACCCCCTACGATGATGACGTCATGAATCTCAGACATAACAAGTATCCTTCATCTACGGATTCTGAATTTGTGGAGTTGA
>DATKWR010000814.1:0-2661 GCA_035529475.1 Sedimentisphaerales bacterium
ACGCCGACGACACGGCACCCGTGGAGTACGAGCCGGTCAACGGCCAGTTACATGCTCGCTATGCCAACGGCGTAAAACTCATCATGCGTAACGACGGATGGTTGCCGTTAGGCTCGTGTCCGGTCCGTTTCGAAGGCAAAACCGGCTGGGTCGAGACGGGCGACGATGCGGAGTTCGCCGCGAGTTCCCAATCGCTGCTTCTCCGAAGAGGAACCAAAATACCTGGCTACCCCGCTGACTTCCACGTGCGTGACTTCCTTGATTGTGTCAAGACGCGGGCCCTGACCCGGGCCAATGCCGACGCGGCGTGCTGGGCGCATATCGCCTGCCATGCGGCCAACATTGCCCTTTTCCTTAATCGCAAGGTCAAGTATGACCCGAAGAAGAATGAATTCATTGGCGACGAGCAGGCCAACCGATTGCGTTCAGAGGCCCTGCGGGAACCATGGCGAATATAGCGCCGGATATTTCGAAGGAAACCATTCAAGCTACGAGGACAATCATGATAATCAAGAAACGATATTCCCTTTGGTGTGTTATTCTCATCATAGTCACTATGTCAGCCGGAACCGTCGCTCAGGATCGGCCGGCTGCGGACGTGAAACAGCGCGACTTGATCGCCGTGCTGCAGTCAGATGCTCCCAAGAGTGAGAAAGCCATCACCTGTAAGCAACTGGCCATCTATGGAACCGAGCAATCCGTCCCCGCCCTCGCGCCGCTGCTGGCGGACAAGGAACTGGCGTCGTGGGCGCGTATCGCGCTCGAAGCGATCCCCGGAACCGCCGCCGATACCGCGCTACGCAACGCGCTGGGCAAGCTGCAGGGCCCGCTGCTTGTTGGAGTGATAAATTCGATTGCAGTGCGTCGGGATGTCCGCGCCGTTGACACCCTCGTGCAGAAACTCGATGATGCCAACGCTTCCGTCGCATCGGCCGCCGCCGTGGCGTTGGGGCACATCGGCGGCGAGAAGGCAGCCAAGGCACTGACGAAATCCCTCGCCATTGCGCCGGCCGGCGTTCGGTCGGCCGTGGCCGAAGGCTCCATTCTATGTGCGGAGCGGTTCCTGGCACACGACAGGACTGCTGAAGCCGTCAAGCTGTACGACACGGTTCGCAAAGCGGACGTGCCAGATCAGAGACACCTAGAGGCAATCCGCGGCGCTATTCTGGCCCGCCAGTCCGCCGGTCTCCCCCTGTTGATCAAGCAGTTGCGATCGGAAGACAAAAAGAGGCTCGGTATCGGATTGCGCACGGCCCGTGAGCTTCCCGGCCGCAACGTGACCGAGGCTTTGGCAGTCGAACTGAATCGCTTGAATCCGGACCGGCGCCCCTTGCTATTGTTGGCGCTGGCCGACCGTAGTGACTCTGCTGTACTACCGATCGTTCACAAGGCGGCTCAGAGCAGCTCGAAGGACCTGCGCATCACGGCCATCAACATCCTCATCCGCTTGGGCGATGTCTCGTGCGTGCCGGTCTTGCTGGAGGCCGCGATTGAGGATGATGCCAAGCTGAAACAAGCAGCCATGGAAACGCTGGTCAGACTGCCTGGCAAAGCCGTGGATGCCGACCTCCTCGCCCGCCTCCCGCAAGCGCAAGGCAAGCTGCAGCAGGTTCTTATCGAGCTGGCTGGCCAGAGGCAAATTAGCAAGGCCCTTCCTGCGGTCGTTTTGAGCCTTCACGATGTTGATGCCGAGACTCGCGGTGCGGCTGTACGTACAATCAGCATTATCGGTCAGGACCAGCAGACGGCCGATCTCGTCAAGCTGCTTCAGAATACCAAAAACTCCAGTGAACGGGCGGGCATCAGAAAGGCCCTGCTGGCGATTAGTGGCCGTTGCGGCGCGAAATGCATCCCGCACCTGAAACCCTTGACACAGAGCAGTGACAACGAGCTCCACATCATCGGACTGCACGCGTTGGCCATCGTCGGCGGGTCCGACGCGCTGGCGGCTGTCAAATCCGCCATTGAGACAGCCGAGCCACCCGCCCAAGATGAGGCCGTGCGTATCCTATCGAATTGGCCCAACAACTGGTCTGAGGACACCGAAGCAGGGCAAGCCCTACTGATGTTGGCCACATCGGCTGAGAAGATGCCGCATCAGGTGCTGGGTCTGCGTGGTTACCTGCAGTACATACGCGGCAATAAGAAGCTCAGCAACGAACGAAAGGTGGCCAAGGTCAAGGACATGCTGTCCCACATCAAGCGGCCCGAAGAGAAGCGGCAGGCCGTCGCTGTTCTGGGCGAAGCGCCGAGCGCCAGTGCTCTGGAGCTATTAACGACCCTCGCTGAGGACCCGGCGGTCGTCGAGGAAGCCTATTCGGCCATGGTCCGAATTGCTGGCCAAGATATCCGCGGGGTTTCCAAGGACCAGCGCCGACAAGTGCTGCAAACGGTGGCTGAGAAATCAAGGAACGATGGCACCAGGCAGAGAGCCCGAAAGACCCTCAGCGGACTTCGGTAAGCAGACATGCCGAGGAATGCCTTATGCAAGGCGACAGCGACATGTTCGACTAGTCGTTCCCTAGTACTCAGTCCACGAAATAAAGTCTGTTAGGTCTTTTTGCCGATAGGATTAACATGGCACATAACACTTAATCCCTTAATCCGGCAAGGAGGCCAACATGAAAAAATATATTGTTGAATTGACAAGTGAAGAACGCT
>DATKWR010000815.1:0-6137 GCA_035529475.1 Sedimentisphaerales bacterium
CGACGTGCAGATTGCCGCGTACCGTATCGCGGACAACCAGACCGCCTCAATCGCGGAATGGGACTTCGACGCACTGGCTGCCGAGATCGAGAAGCTCAAGGATGTTGAGTTCGATCTGGACCTGCTGGGGTTCGGGGACAGGGAACTCGCAGAGTTGCTTGCGATGAATACGCCAGAGCCCGGGCCGGAAGGCGGTATTCCCGAACCGCCTAAGAAGCCTGTGAGCAAGACCGGCGACCTGTGGCTGATGGGGGAGCATCGGTTGCTGTGCGGGGACTCGACGAAGGCTGGAGATGTTGCGGGACTGATGGGCGGCGAGAAGGCTGGCGTATGCTTCACATCGCCACCATACGGACAGCAGAGAGACTACACCGAAGCGTCGGACTGCTCGGACTGGGATGGTCTGATGCAAGGCGTGTTCGGCAATCTGCCAATGGCTGACGATGGGCAGGTGCTTGTCAATCTCGGATTGATTCATCGGGATTGCGAGTGGATACCATATTGGGATGGATGGATTGAATGGATGCGAGGGCAAGGGTGGCGGCGGTTTGGGTGGTATGTGTGGGATCAAGGTGCTGGGCTGATGGGGGATTGGAGTGGACGCTTGGCACCATCATTTGAGTTTATTTTTCACTTCAATCGAAATTCCATACGGCCTACCAAGCATGTGGCGACAAAGGAATCATCGAGGAAAAAGAAAAAGCTAGGTGCTCCAGGACAAAGAGCGAAAGACGGGACAGTCAAGAGGATGAGGATGCATTCTCTCGATAAAACTGGACAGGCGACAAAAATACCTGACTCTGTTATCAGGATAAGCAGGAACGCCACATTTGATATGGCGAGAAACGAGCACCCTGCCACTTTCCCGATACAACTACCAGCAGAGATAATGAAGGCGTGGGGTGGGTCATGCTACGACCCCTTCTCCGGCTCAGGCACAACAATCATCGCCTGCGAGCAACTCGGGCGCAAGTGTTACGCAATCGAGATCGAGCCCCGATATGTCGACGTGGCTGTCATACGTTGGCAGAACTACACCGGCAGGCAAGCCACACTCCAGGCTGATGGAAAGACATTCGCAGACCACGCTCTTGCACTACCGCCGGACGAAAGTCTATAATCTAGTTGACATGGCGAGTGAGAATATGAAACAATCAGCCAAGGACAAAGGAGGGAGGGGACGTGCAGCCACACCGGCCTCGAAGCCGGGTAACGTGGGTCAGGGTAATCCGCAAACTCCGACAGACCCCCCAGACTCCGAAAAGCTCCACAGCGACCCGTGTGTGAGGGCGGCAAATTCTGAAGACGAATTTTTCTCTCGCGTAAGGGCGCAAAACGTTTCGCCGGAGCCTGAGGACGAAGAACGCAAGGTAAGCCGTGAGGAGATGCGGCAGATCACGAAGGCTCTCCGGCTGAATTACGACATACCGGAGGCTGAGTTGAAAGCGTCGCCGGCCACGATGCTGCGGATACTGGCTAACCCTGATTCGACGCCTCGGTCGAAGGCCGGTGCGGTCAAGGTCCTGCTGGCGATGCGTAAGTTCCACCTGGAGCAGATCAAGACGCTGCACGATATCGGGCTGCTGAATCCGCACGAGGACGATGTGCGGATTGTGAGAACGCCGCTGCCTGGTCCTGGTCCGATGTTCGGAGAGGATGATGTGGACGAGGACGCTGACGATGAATAGCAGATCTGGCATTAATGTTTCCCCAGAATTGATTATGCCGCGAGAGCAGATAAGGCGCGAGTCGCTGGCCGGGCCATCGGGAGCGTACTTGACGTGGTTGTCTATCCTGGAAGACGAACAAGAGCCGGACGAGGACGCCGACGATGCCTGACATGCAGGTGGACAGCACCGCCCGAACGATGCACACCGACCCATGGCCAGGCGGTCAGGCGGCGTTCGCCGCCGACTGGACCCATAGCGTGATAGCGTTGGCCGGCGGATGGGCGGCCGGCAAGACTTGGATCGGCGGCCGCAAGCTGGTCACGCTGCACATCTACAACGCCTTCGACGCAGATGGCCTGGCTACGCACGTTCCCTCCGCCGTCGCGGCCCCGACATATCCGCTGCTGATGAAATACGACTTCCCTGAGATTGAGAAGGCGTGCTTCGAAGCAAATCTCAGATGCATATACAGAACCAAGTTGAGGGCTGTGGAATTGCCAGACCTCGGGACAAGGAGCAATCCCAGCCTGATTGGTTTCTATTCCGCCGAGCGGCCCGATCGCATCGCAGGCTGGCAGGCGGGTGCGGGCTGGGGCGACGAGGCTACGCGCTGGCCTGAGAACTGGCTGGACCCCAAGCGTGATTCCTACCTGCAATTCCAATCCCGCATCCGACACCCTGATGCGCGGTTTATTCAAAAAATGTTCACCTACACAAATGAGGGCGACACGACCCGCATGTATGAGGAGATGCACGCGGGCAAAGACGGCTATGCCCTGTATGGGGCCAAGACCTCTGACAATCTGCTGATGCTGGAATACGAGAAACTGCAGCGCGACTCGCTGACCCCCGAGCTTGCCGCCCAATATCTCGACGGTGAGGCCATCAATCTCAAGGGCATGCGGGCGTACGCGACTTTCAACGAAGACCGGAACGTATCGAAAGAGCTGGTCCTGCAAGACTCCTTGCCGCTGCACTTATCTATCGACTTCAATATCAATCCGGGCATGCACCTGGAGATAGGGCAGTATGACCCGACGCGGGACATGTTCACGGCGGTCTATGAGATCCACGAGCGGCGTATGGACCTGAGGCAATCGATACAGGCGCTGCGTGTGCTGATCGAGGACAAGCTGGGCGGCTGGCGGTGGCCTGAGATGCACATCTTCGGCGACGCCACAGGTGACGCGAAGTGGGCGGGCACCGGCGAGTCATGCTACCAGATACTGAGGCAGGGGCTCGACGATATGGGGATCAATTATCGCGTCCGCGTGCCCAAGGGCAACCCCCTGCAGATCGATCGTATCAACGCCATGAACATCGCCATGATGGACCTGCGGGGCAATGTGCATTGGCAATGCCACCCCAGATGTGTTAGGCTTATCAAGGACATGAAGCGCGTCAAAACAGATGAACACGGCAAGCTGGACAAGAACGCATTGGATTTGACTCATGCGAGTGACGCAGAATCTTATCGCTGCGAATACCTGCGTCCGGCGCGTGTAGAATCAAGGAAGTCATCAGGCGGTCGCATAGGATATGCAGCGGAGAAATAACCAATGAAAGCACAGCCATTGAAACGAGACGGTAATAGTTACACGCCATGCCCGGCGGGTGAAGCCACTCATTTGAAGTTGAATATGCCGGGACCGTTTGACTTTAGGATACTTCCGGTCATCTTGAGGGGGCCGCGCGATGGAACTCATTGCTGGTCGTGGAATGGCGATACTGAAAAGCCAACATTGAAGCCATCTATCCGCACCAAAAACCGGGAGCATGTGTGTCATACATTTATCAATGATGGGCAAGTCCAGTTCTTAGCTGATTGTACTCACGAACTAGCTGGTCAAACTTTGCCGTTGCTTGATATAGAGGAATAGATTTATGGCGAAAGAAACAGTAAAGCCGCCGAAGACAGGCGAAGAGACCAAGGCTCAGACGGCATCGAGCACTAACAATATCATCCATCAGGCAGTAGGCGGCCAGCCGGTCCACATGCCTGGCGTGGCCACGCAGCCAGGCACGTACAAAACTTATCGGCGGATGATCTCGAATCCTACGATCGCCCTTGCCCGGGCCGCGTCAACCGCCCCGGTCCGCGCCGCCAAGTGGGGCGTACAGAGCGAGGGGGGCGTGCCGGAAGAGTGGAAAAACGAGATACAGGAGGCGATGAAACCGCTTTATCCGCAACTGATCAAGGACATGCTGCGGTCGCTCGATTATGGCTGGGCTGGCTTTGAGAAAGTATTCGAGATCCGCAAGGGCCTGGTGACATACAGCAAGATCAAGGCCTTGCTGGTCGACATCACTGATATCCAGATCGACAAGAACACAGGCGACTTTGCGGGGTTCCGCCAGGGCAAGGTTGAGATCGACGCCGACAAGTCGGTCATCTTCACCCACGACGGCGAGGCGGGGAATCTGCACGGTCGATCGAGGAATGAGAACTGCCGCCCCGAGTGGTCGCAGTGGAATCACGCACTAGGCAAGAGCGGGCAGTACATCACCAAGGCAGCGGGCGTTATCCCGATGATCGAATACCCCGAGGGCGTGTCCAATGACGCCAACGGCAAGGAGGTCGATAACGCCGTCCATGCGGCGACCATGCTCAGGGAGTTGGGTATGGGGCACGGTATCTACATGCCCAACACGCTGGCGAAGTTCGCAGAAGACCTGGCCAGGAGCGGCGTCGATATCAGCCAGCTCAAATCGTGGCTGATCTCATTCCTGGAGACCAAGGGGCGGCACGGCCAGGAGATAGTCGAGATGATGGGGCACCTTGAATCGCTTATGATGCGAGGATGGCTGGTGCCCGAGCGGTCCGCGCTCGAGGGCAAACACGGGACAAAGGCGGAAAGCGAGGTACACGCAGACCTGGCGCTGGTTGTCTCGTATCTGCTGCTGCTGGATATCACGGACGCGATAAATCGGCAAATTGTCGACCCGCTTCTGCAATACAACCACGGCCTGGAGGCCAAGGGCTCGGTGTTCATCGTGCCCGAAGAACTGGGCAGCGACGAGCAGATATTCTTCCGCGACCTGCTCAAGCAGGTATTCGCCAATCCGCAGAATCTTGACCTGTTCTTGAACGTGCTGAACGTCGACGCGTTGCTGGATATCGCGGGCCTGCCCAAGAGCGACACAGGCGACATATCGAGGATTGCGGAAGATGCGTCCACGTCGATCGACGACCGGGCGACGCCCGAGGCCGCGGCGATGGCGTTGAGCAGGATGTACGCGAAAGTAGCCGAGCTGCGTCGCAAAGCACAGAAGTAATGGCGTCAAGAACAGCACAACGCGAGGCCCGCAGGCAGGTAGCCAAGCAGGCCCGGATCGAGGCCGCAGGCCTTCGGGCGGCATTCCGCATCAGCCGCAATATCATGGCCGAGGCGGGGCGGCTGTGGATGGACGGTATCGACCCATCCGCACGAGTCGGCCAGATGGCCCAGGCGTACAGCGAGTCGGTTCTTGACGCGATGGTCACGGCGCACCTCAACGCCCGGCTTGACGCCCTGGTCAGAGCGGCGGGTGCCGGAGCCGGCGTCAAGGCTCTTGCAATACCCGGCCTCCAGGGCGAGGCAGTCAAGTTCGTCGAGGCTCGAATCGCTTTGACCGACGCCGAGATATCTGCGATTAACGCGCAGTATGGCGTCGAGGCGGCCAGCATCACCGGCGCACTGAGCACTGACCTGGAGGCGAAAGTCGCCGCCGCCGTGCGGGAGTCTACCGCCCAGGGCTTGACTGTTCGGGACGGCTCCAAGCTGATAGGCGATGCGTTCGCGCGGGCTGGCGTTGTGCCGTCGAATGCATACCAGTTGCAGACCATCTTCCGGACCCAGACCGCGACAGCCTACGCGGCGGGCCGATGGCAGGCGAATCAGGACCCCGCGATACAAGAGATCCTGTGGGGCTACGAGTACAGCACGGCGGGCGATGACCGCGTGAGGCTTGAACACGCCGCGCTCGAGGGGATTGTGCTGCCCAAGGACGATCCGCAATGGGCGTCCATCGCGCCGCCAAACGGTTGGTCATGCCGGTGCACGCTGATGGAAGTGTACGACACCGACGACCACGAGGTGATCCAGCCGCCAGTCGGGCCTATCGAAATCGAGGGGCAGACCATCATGCCTGGCCCGGACGATCGGTGGAAGCACCACCCGCTGAACGCCATCGGCCAGACTCCGAGGCTGAACGACACGCCCGCGGTATAAAATATCCAAGTCGTAACCCCAGCATATAACAACACTTCCGCCTTGCCCTAAAAATATCGTGTATAAAAGTTATTTTTATGTTGACTTATTGTAGGTTATAGACGATACTATACATAGTGAAGAACACAACGAAGCAACCGCATAACACGCACAGCTAACCACCTTACGAAAGGCATTACGATGACAAAGACCACGAAGAAAAACGCGACGAAGGCCAAACCCGAAACCCACGAGTGGCTGATGGCGACCACGCGAG
>DATKWR010000816.1:0-4092 GCA_035529475.1 Sedimentisphaerales bacterium
GTCGTAGCCGTTGATACTGCCGTAATGAGTCATCTGCACTCTGTCCGTGCTCCCGTAGTCCGCCGCCGTGCGACCCAGTCCATTGCTGAACACAATCGTCTTGAACCCGAGATTCTGGGCGAAGACAATGGCCTCTTTCAGCGGCTTCCATAACGTAGGCTCTCCCCCGGTAAACGTCAGCCACTTGATTGGGACGTCCTGGACCAGCAGGCCCCGCACACAGGCCTCGTAGGCGTCCCATGTTAGATCGGGCCGCTTCCTAGCCTCCAGGCCTCTCTGACAGCAGCGTGGACAATTCAAGGTGCATCTCAAGGTGGTGTATAATGTGGCCTTCCAAAACTGTGACATAGCTACTCCTTTGTCCATCGCCGTCGCCTTCCTTTCGCTCATCCATGTTCACTTGGGCAGGTCGCCCTGTAGTTCCTCGTCTGTATCCGGGTCAAACTCACCGGCCCCGGGCGGGGCGGGCGGGACCTGCTTCAGTCGCTCCACCAATTCCGAGGGCACTGGTTTCTCATCCAGGTCCCGCAGTTGCTGCTTGAGCGGTTTCGGGGGCGCGGCAAACTTGGTCTCTGGAGACTCTTTGCGCCGCAATTGGGCCAGTAGGAAATCCTTGGCGGGCCCGTCCGGACCGTCCAGTATTTGCTGTTTCGCGAAGGTGTACCGGTTTGTGCTCATGTTCGTTTCGTCCCTGGATAGCCGACCGCTCGGCCGGCACTCGTCATAAACCACGCCGCCGGGCTATCCTTGCCGCGGGCCTCGGTCATCAGGATCTCAAGCCGCTCGCAGGTGGCGTTGATCGTGGCGTTCGATTCGGTCAGCAGTTTCGTTGCCAGCCAGGCCAGGAGTTTTTCGATACCCCGATCCCGTCCGAAATCCGATTCGATCTTTCTCCGGAGGAATTCCCAGTTGTTTGGTTGGGTTTGGTTATCGTTCTGTTGAGTTCTGTTTGGTTCGGTTCGGTTAGGTTCGGTTGGGCCGAAAGTTCGGAAAGTTTCCGAAGGTTCGGAACGTTTCTCGATCCAGTTGATTTCCAAAAGTACGTTAATGCTTTGCTCGACTTGCTTTACGGGCATTTGGAGGGTGAAGGCGAGTTCCTTGTCGGTTTCGATTTGATTTCGGTCATCTCGGTCTGCATTTCCGGCGATTTCGAGTAACTTACAGAATAATCCGAAGACTTGGAGTGCTTTTGCCCTGCCGGCCACCTTGATTAACCTGCGGAATCCTACCCCCAGGAGCCGGCCGTTGGCCTTGAGTTTGATGAACCGCAGGGGGCCCTTCCACTTCGGCGCTCCCGGGGTCCAGTCGCGGCCTTTGGTGTCGATCTCGTAGCGTTCGTCCCACTCAACTATCCGGTACATGGGCCTCCCTGCGTTCGGGTCCTTCCAGTGGATTATTAACCCTTGTCTCATCCTCATGGAGATAAGAATAGAGCAAGCTGTTCCTCTTTCTTAGTCATACCTCGATGGCAGTTCGACAAGCATGCTGCGTAGTATTCGTCCTTAATCTCGCACCCGTAGAATCGCCTTCCCAACCGCAACGCCTCATGGCCCTCTGACCCGATGCCAGCAAAAGGGCTGAATACAAGTTCATCGGGATCAGAGAATAGTCTAATCACTCGGTCAATAACTTGCAATTGAAGTGGGCATATATGCTTAGTGTCATCCTTTCCTCGGCCCTCCTTGACATTCAGGGTGCCTGTTTCCTTGATGTCCATCCAGCAGCATTCAGCCCAGTCTATCCACTGGTTCCTACTCACTTCCCCTTTACCGTTTACGGGTAAGGCATTCTCTCCGGGGGCTCGGAATTTTATCAGGTAGTCTGCCATCGCTCCGCGTGACTTGGCCCGGTCTGATTCCAGGCCGCTGAATTGTAGTTCCCTGCTCTTGGTGCGAATCGCCTGAGATTGCGGATTTTTTCTTATTGCCCAGTCGTATTCATAGATCAATCCAGCCCGTTCGCCCAAGCGGATATTGAATCCGCGAAAGTCAAACATCCCCACCCCGCCGGAACGTTTCATGCGAGGGATTTGCATGACGTGGACAATGGCAACCCGTCCAGGCTTCATAACTCGTGCCAGTCCACGATAGAAATAACTGAGGTGTATTTTCATCTCCCCTGCGAGGTCGTCGCTATTGCCGATGTCTTCGGGCAGCGATGTATAAGCGTACAAGCTCGGAAACGGGGGAGAGAATACAGCCATATCAATGGACGCCTCCGGCATCTCCGTCAACATATGGGGGATACAATCCGCGTGGGCTACGCGATACAGTTCATCAGGTCCTAAAAGAGTGTTCATGGAATAATGCCTCCTGGTGTTCTCCGTCAGCTTGGACCCGATCTGCTTTCCGCAGCACATTCTGGACCATCGGCCATTCTGCTTCGGTGACTGGTATATGGACGTTTAGGGGTCTCGTGGACCCGACGCGATTGGAACGTTTCACGGCTTGGTAGAATTGCTCGTAGCTATCCTGTAGACCGCTGAATAGCTGGCGTGTGGCGATTTGTAGATTGAGTCCGAAGCCAAGTATTTTCGGCTTGCTTATCAATATCTGTATCCGTCCTGCCTTGAAGTCGGCAACCATCTCCATGCGTTTGTCGTGTGGTGTGTCGCCAGATATTGATGCTGCTTCAGGAAACGTATTGGCCATGATAGCCTGCTCGGCATTGTAGTGGCACCATATGATGGTGGATTCTTCTGGCCACGATTCAACCAAGCCTCTGATATACGCAGGCTTGTTTGTGTCCACCTTCTCCCCATTGACGGTGCCCTTGCTAATCTGTGCAATCTTGCTCCGTGACGATATCCCACCTAGACTCGTTGTGAACAAGTCGCCGGTATGATTCTGCAGTGCCACAGTCTGGGCTGTCGTTAAAGGGACGTCGTGAATATGCACATGGATGGGCGGAATATCTCCAGAGTGATCTCGCCATCCGTATGTCGCTGGATTCGTTAGGAATATGGCCCAGTCAGATAGAGCCTGGTAAAATGGCCGGACTGCATGGGCTTTGAGTTCCCATCGGCCCTGAGTCTGGCCCCGATTGACAAAGAACCTTGCCAAGAATGAGTTCACGTTTGGAAACGCATCCATAAACACGGCATGATTGGCATATTCAATGCGATCGTTCGGCGCCGGTGTCCCTGTCCCGCACAACTTCCAATCTAACCCTCTGCCCAACCTCAGTATTGTACCACCCCATTTGCCGTAGTGGGATTTCAACATCGACGATTCGTCTACAATCAGAGCCCCGAGACGGCCCTGCGGCACATCGTCTCTCATAGCCTCATAATTCGTTATGCCGAACCGGCCGCCAGAGCCCAACCACTCTGGCAGACGTTTGGCTGAGATGTACTCCCACTCCATTGCATTGCCATAGAACCTTCGGCATTCCTCAACGGTCTGCTCTACTACCATTAACGGGCTCACCAACAATATCGCCTGCCCGGAAGGCAACACCTTATTCACATGCGCCGCGTACTCCATGAACATCAGTGTTTTGCCTAACCCGCAATCTGCGAAGATGGCAAACTTCTGCTTCTCAATAGCCATGCGTGCGATGTCCCGTTGATAGTCAAACAGGAAGTGGCTCGGCTTTACGGGCAAGCGTTTCCGCTTCTTTGGCGACAGTCCGAGCTTGCGTGCGTACCGTTCGGCTACATAAGCCGTCCTTCCAACAAAGCGATACGCAGGAAGAGCTTTTATCTGTAGGAATAGCTTGTAGTCGTCTACTGAGTTGCAGTCCAGTTCTATGCGTCTATCCATGAGTGTCGTCCGTGTCTTGGAATTCGTCGGGGGTCATGTCAGTCTTTCCTGCGACGCCGTTTCTGCTTCGCGTGGGCGACGCGGGGCGTGTGGTTCTTGCACGATTCGTTGCCGTCCGTCTCGAAATGCCGGCGAACCTGGCTGCCCTGCCAGTCGTGGCAGAGCCAGCCCATGAACCGGCACTCCTCCTTGTCCAGCACGAAGTAGTCACAGTTGCTACAATTCCGTTCGTCGCTCATGTCGCCTCCTTGCTCGGTTAGAACTGTTCTCGATCCCAGCCGTCCTTGACCTTCTTGACGGCGACAAAGACAAACCACGGGTGGATCTC
>DATKWR010000817.1:0-4732 GCA_035529475.1 Sedimentisphaerales bacterium
AAGCTCGCTTACGCTTGCCCCAAACTGGCCCATTCCCGTGTAATTCCAGCCTTTGTCCCATTCTCGGCGGCGCACCGCCTCGGCCAGAACCGCCGCACCGGCGGATTCGCCCAACATGCCAAGCACGTGGGCGTAAACAAGCTTGCTTTTGGGCGTCTGCGCACACTCGTACCCTTTTTTCAAAAGCGGCAGTGAGTCCTCCAAATGCGAAAGGATAACTTCGATCCCCTCAAAGTCGTTCACGACCCGCTCGACGGCTTCGGCGACCTCGTGCTTGGGCAGTGGCAAGGAATCTCTATCGGTCAGGACTGTCTCAGGCAGGTTGCCCTTCTGGACAAGATGCTGCTGGAGAGCTTTGATATCGATATCGCGGAGGGACTTGCTGCTTCGGGCCGCCATAGCCGCCGCGACGCCGGCAGCGTAGCCCTGATTCTGGATGTCCGCCTGCATGCGAATGACCGGCATCGCGTCACGATGAGCGCTGACGCCGAGTCCCGTGACCAGAATGCCATCGAGGCCCTTGGGCAGCAGGCAACGGTAAGGCACGTTCACCAGCATCTCCTGCCTATCCGGTGGCTTGAGGAGGAAAACCGGATGGATCGTAAAGCCGTGCGAGTCGAAGTTGCTTCGGGCGATCGCGATGGTATCCGGGTAGGTTCGCCCGAGCAGGATGTCCATCGGGGACATCGTGAAATCGCCGACGATGCGCCGGCGCTCTCGTGTGTCCACTAATTGACCCAGATCGTAGGCATCCCTGTATTTCTGCTTGGCGACAACAAACACACGCCAGACGTCAATCACGTCGGCGTCATCGATGAACGTCCAATCCGTGTTGGTGTAGCCGGCGCCGAGCTGACGGGGCGGAAGTCCTGCCCCCTGGACGGCGACGCTTGTGCCGTCGGTGTAAACACATTGGGCGCCCGCCGCAGCGGCGATGTCGGCGTTACCCGTCGAATCAATGACGACTTTGGCCAATACGACTCCGCGTCCTTCCGGGGTGGCAACGACAACGCCTTTGACACGCCCATTCTGCACGAAGGCGCCGCAGCCGAGCACGCCGAACCAGATGTCCGCCCCCGCCTTACGCAACTCCTTGCGATACCACTCTTTCTTCCACTCGACGTTCCATCCGCCGCGTCCGGGCTTGCCGTCTCCGCCAAGAGCTGCGACGCCATCATCAACTTCTTTAGTGAATCCTTTGATATAGCCATAATAGTATTTGCTGATATAGCCGGTTGTTCCAACGCCACCCAGCCCGTGCAGGTATTCCAACACGAGCGTCCTGGCCCCCTGCCTCGCCGCGGCTATGCCGGCCGGTGCACCGCCGGTCCCGCCCCCAAGCACGACGACGTCGTATTCACCAAGAACCGGGACTGCACGTTCGTCGGCCGGAACACTGGCCCCCTCGCCCTGGTGCGGACGTATTCCGCTCAGGGTTTCGCGCACCTCTGCCGAACCGACCGCCACAGCCGGCTTACCACGAAGTCTTACGTTGCGCGGACTCGGCGCATTTTTCGCCTGTGAAGCGGCGAGAATACCGATGCGATTGCCCACCGTCATCAACTCTGAAGGACGTAGCAATTGTTCGGCGGCACTGCGAGGCACGTCCGCACAACCCCCGACCACGAACAAACACGAGATGCTCCTCGGCCGGAACGCCTCCAAATCAACCTCTTCGGCGCCAGGCCAAACTCCAGCTAAGCCTTTGCTGCTTTCAATGGTATCCGGCGGAATCTGAAAAAGCGTTTCCGACGAATCATCGAGCTCGGGCCTCCAGGTCCTGTCCCGAGCAAACTGCTCGGCCTGCGCAAAAGACGCAAATGCGTCGTTCTTCATGGGTATTCTGAGTGTATATTCAACCGCCCGGCGGCTCGGACCGCTTCCGGCCTGTACCGGCGTCGGCATCTCCCGCGATTCCAGAGATTGCTCGTTTAGCGCGTTGCCGCCGATTGTAATGTACTTGAAAGTCTGTGGCCCCGCCGGATAAGGTGCAAACGCAGCGCCGGCCATTCTCGCCACGTTTGCCCTGGGCGTCGCGTCAACGATAACCCTTGCCTTGACCGCCTGCCTGCCGGAGCGGTTGGCCATCACGATGCCCGCCGGTCGCCCGTCGCCGTCAGTGAGCACATCGGTCGCATAGCAGCCATACAGGAACTGCACGCCCGCCTCCAGCAGTGCGTCGTCGAGGGTCTTCTTTACCTGCATGGGCGTAGGAGGCATTCGCAACCACTCGTCGGGCTTCGCCTGTGGGCGATCATCTTCTATCACGATCTCGCCCAGGAGCACTCGGTTCACATCGGGACTCTTGCTGATGTCAAATTTCACATAGGCAGCTTTGCCATTGAGTGATGCCGAAAGCACTACCGGCCCCCACGGTTCAGGCAGAGCCTCACCAGACTTCGTGTTGTTGATGGCAGCGACTTTCTTCCATCGCTGCCTATCGTCGCTGACAGAGACAGCCACGCTTTTGACTTCAAAGTCGTCGCCAAGCGAAGCGCTACGCCGCTGATACGCCATGACGTGGACCTTCTTGAGCCCGCGCTGCCCGCCGAGGTCGGCAATGATGGTCACGTCGCCGTCATATTGGACGCTCTGACTGGCCGCATTGTGCCACTTACCGTCGGTAAGCAGGGACGCCGGCTGCGTGTCCTTATGAACGGCGGCGAATGGTTTGTCGGCCTCGTAGCTAAAATCGATCCCATTGCCAAACAGCAGAGAGCCGGCCGGCTCGGCAAAGATCTTTTTCGCGAGCGGGAGCACCGGGACCTCTCCCGGCTCGAGCCAAAGCCGATACGTTCCACAGATGTCCTGCCCGAGATATGGACGCTGGGCGGCGAGGAAAACTCTCGCCCCCTGCTGCGCCGCCGCAACAGCCGCCGCCACGCCTCCCGACGTTCCGCCGACGACTACGACATCGACATCGTATGCGACGGGAATGTCTCGTGCCGATTCATTCACCGCCCTCTTGTCGCTTGGGCGGAGGGCCGCTCCACCCTTTGAAGCGCCATCGCCGTAATCGGTCGACAGAACCGCCGCCACAAACAACAATATCTGAATGAGTCTCTTCATGCTCGGTTCGCTCCACTGACACGTTCAGTCTTTGTGAATACTGTATTGGCGCCGATATTATCGCCACTATTGGCTGATCTGCAAACAGAATCCTCCCAAACTCGCGGCATCGGGGTTTGGCGCGCAAAGCAACCGCGGGCCCTACCGAACAGAATCGATAAAGACCCCGGCCCTATCGCAAATCGCTCAACAAAGCAAACAAGCGCGCGTCCCTATGGAGCGGGCCACAATTGCTCATCCAGCCAATCCGCCATCAGGACAGCGAAGTCGTTGAAGTTGACTATCCTGGAGCCTGGCCCCTCCTGGTCGTGTATGTTGGCGAGGGAGGCCACCGGAACATACAACTGACCATCCTGAGGCGTTGCGTCGGCCAGGTATCTAATTTCAGCCGCAGACAAGGCGTGGCTGTAGATTCGAACGTCATCCAAATCCCCATCAAAGTAGCCGGTTGCATTCGACCGACCGTTGAACTCGGTGGCCTCCGAGCCTATTCCAAGGAAGCCGAAGCGGATCGTGCCTGTCCCGAAAGTCGAACCGCCATAAAGGGAGCTCTCCGGACCGCCGTCGATGTAGATCGTAAGCGTGCCATTGTCGAAGACTCCGGCTACGTGGTGCCACTGCCCGTCATCGACCCGCCTGGCGCTGCCATGGTCCACCTGGCCCGAGCTTGTCATCACCGACCAGCCGACTAAGCCGGGTCCGCCGGCCTCGCCGGCGATTTGCAGCCGCCAGTACTCGTTGCGGTCGAAGGAGGCGATGTGCTGGTCGGCCGTGCTGCTGGTGCGAACCCAGGCACAGACGCTTACTTCTGTATGCCCAGCATCGGCGTACTGCATCTTGCCGATCGCGATGTAGTCGTCCACACCGTCAAGGTGGATGGCTCGGTCAAACGTGCCGGGCCCATAGGTCGGGTTTCCTCTTTCGGCGCCGTGGTTGTTCTTGCCCGAGCTGTCCGTGGCGTTGCCGTCAAGCTTGTAATGCGCCGTCAGAAAAGCCGGATTGGGAGCCGCCGTCGCACTCGTGGAATCACTCCTGAGCCAGTCCGCCGCCATTAGCTCAAGGTCCACGTAATTGACGACACAGTCGTTGTTGAAATCAGCGATTGATTTGCGAAGCAATGGAATACATCTGGGCCGATACAGCCGAATGTCATCGAAGTACATCTTTCCCGAGCCGCCGGGCTGCGGACTTTGCCGGTTACCCAGCCCGATGGCAAAGCTGTTGACGTCCGCCAGATTCACCCCCTGGTCGGCGAATTCTTTCAAGTCGATATTCCATTCCGTCCAGTCGCCTGTCCTTGCAGCATCAGCATCATTATGGTAAGCCAGCCCGGCTGTGCCATTCTTGTTGGCCAGAGCCACATACAGCGGCTCTGCAGCGTTGCTGAGTATGCCGATATCCTGGTGAGTCCATTGTGGACTGACCGCGCCGGTAATTTGGACACTGGAAAACGCAGCTTCACCCGTCATCGAAGCGTCGTGAGACGTCAGCACCAAACCGATATATATGGGCGGATTCATGGCGATCACCTGGCTGCCAATCTGCGTCCATGTCACATTGTCACTGGAGTAGGAAGCCGTGATAGAGCCGCCGAGGTCCCGTTCAATCTTGACCCACTGCGGCGCCGTGATTCCGGCCAGTGTTGTGCCGTCACTGGTGTTGC
>DATKWR010000818.1:0-3578 GCA_035529475.1 Sedimentisphaerales bacterium
TTGTTGGAGGAGTAAATTAACGCTATTCCAGTAATAGCAATGGATTATGGAGATTATATCGATTGGAGACAGAGAAAAAAACAAAGCCAAACAAAGCCAATTTCAAGGCCCAAACTACCCTCAAAGGGGTAAAACGGAAGCTCGATACCGGATTTCTGAGGCCGGACGACGATGGACGACAGATAGGATAGACGATGCACGGCTCGCCCCTCGTCAATCATCCCTCATCCTTTCTGCTATATCTGTCCTCTGCCGGCAGGCGAGAATAGAGAAAAATCGTTCGGAGCGCCCGATAATGAACCGGATAAAGCAAATATTTCCTTGACGCAAAGCCAATCAATCTGTTATAATAAGGATAAGTGGAAATCTTTAGATTTTTCATCTTGTGTTGGGGGGTAATTTCTACAGTTTATTTCAAATTTTAGTTAAATAAGAGTTCTTATTGGCCGTTTAAGGAAGGAGGCAGCATTAGGCCAAGAAACCATTTTCAAGCAAGATGTTTAGTCTAAAAATAAGTGAAAAATACTGTCATTCGCTTTGGTGCGTGGCCAGGGCGTAATTATCCAAATTTTATTTAAAAGGAGGATTATTATGCGTACTAAGCTTATTTATTCAATCTTATTTCTATTGTTGGTGTTAGGATTGGCTGAAGGACAAGCTTGGGGGCAGTATCGCGCTGCCTACTGGGACGGGAACTATGGAACAGCCTGGGCCGGAGGTGGCGAGGGTACACGAGACGCTTTGGAGACAGCTGGCTACGAGATCCTCGATGCGGCCGGACTCAAGACGTGGATGGATGCTCGCATTGCCGATGGCGCGATGAGCGTGGTCGTGTTCTGTCGGGATGCCGTACCGGACACCGTCGCGGAAACAATGTCGGCCACTTGCACGCTTCGTCGATATCTGAATGCAGGCGGCAAGATTGTGTGGCAGTCGGACATTCCATTCTACTACATGACAACTGCGGGTGGTGCTAATACTACATGGGGTGATGGAGGCGCAACCGCCATATTAGGATTCAATACATCCGGCGTGACCAGGGACATCGGAGGATCGAATATCACCGCTGAGGGAATCGAGTGGGGAATAACCGAATCGTGGGGTTCGCAGCGTGCGGCGGATCCTGCCCTTGTTGATATTGTTCTGGCGACAGATAATAACGGAAATGCCGCCGCGTGGGTGAAACATTATGCGCCGGGCGATATCTACGGAGGATTTGTTCGGCTACGGGACACAAGCGGCCAGGCCAATATCGACGACATTTTACGTGTAGCAGAGTACGGTCTGGGGGGTAATCCCTTTGCCCGGAACCCGAATCCGGCTGACGGAGCTATGAAAACCGAAACGTGGGCCAGCATGGGGTGGTCCGCCGGGGATTTCGCGGCTTCGCACGATGTGTACTTCGGCGATAATTTTGACGATGTGAACGATGGCACGGGTGATACATTCCAGGGCAACCAGGGATCAGTATATTTTGTCGCCGGCTTTGCGGGATATGCTTTTCCGGAAGGTCTTGTATATGGCGGGAGATACTATTGGCGAATCGATGAGGTAAATGAAGACGATCCGAATAGTCCATGGAAGGGCAAAGTCTGGAGCTTCTGGATTCAGCCCAAGAAAGCCTATGACCCTGTTCCAGGCGATGGTGGCAAATTTGTAGACTATGAAAACCCGACCTTAAGCTGGACGGCAGGCTTAGGTGCAGTATTGCACACCGTCTACTTCAGCGATAATTTCGACGATGTTAATGACGGTGTTGGGGGTACTCAAACACCCCTTGTGAATTTCACACCAGGTCCTGTTGAAGCAGAGAAGACTTACTACTGGAGGGTTGACGAGTTAACAACTCTGGGTACGAACGAAGGCGATGTCTGGAGCTTTACGACCATGCCCGATATAGCTGTAACCGACCCAAATCTTGTCGGCTGGTGGAAGCTTGAGGAAGGTCCCGGAAATATCGCTATTGACTGGTCCGGCTACGGCAATCATGCTACACTCCAGGGCAATCCGCAGTGGGTAGATGGCTATGACGGCGGTGCCCTGCAATGCGACGGTAGTGGCGATTGGGCGACTACCGGCTTAATGCCGGCGGACTACGGGCTCGACGGCGGTAATCCCAAGACAGTCACAGCGTGGGTATATACGACCGGCAGCAGCGGCGGTATATTCGATATGGGCTCGCAATCGAACGGCCAGGAATACTGCCTGAGACCAGCGGGCACTAATCAGTGGCGGATACAGTTCTGGGGCTCGCCCCCTGACTGGGATCTCGACTTCACGTATCCTTCGTTTAATCAGTGGGTCCATTTCGCTCTCACCTATGACGGCACCACCTGCAGTGTATATGCCAACGGCGCATATATTGACAGCTTCTCACCAGCACTGAACACGGCGAACGCAGCCTTCGTGATAGGCCGGTACGGCCCTAGTGGGGGCTTCGCCGGCATCATTGACGACGTGCGCCTCTACAACAAGGCTTTGACACAACAAGAAATCGAGCAGGCCATGCGAGGTGATACTACACGCGCCTGGAATGCAAGCCCGGCCGATGGAGTGATTTCCGACGTGTTTCGGGCAGCGTCCCTAAGCTGGTCGCCGGGAGATTCGGTCTCACAGCACGCCGTCTACTTCGGCACGGACAAAGACGCCGTGGCCGGTGCCGACACATCGGATACAACCGGCGTATTTAGAGGTCTCCAGGCCGGCGCCAGCTACACTCCGCCCGAAGGCGTAGAGTGGGGCGGCGGATCGTACTTCTGGCGAATCGATGAGCACAATACCGACGAGACGGTCACCAGGGGCAATGTTTGGACCTTCTTCGTAGCCGACTACATCATTGTGGATGATGTCGAGGACTACAGAGACGACAATCCCATCTGGGAGAACTGGCTTGACGGGATTGGCTACGGCGTACTGGGAACTCCCGGTTACTACCCGGGCAACGGCACAGGCTCTGCGGTCGGCGACGAAACCACCGCTTCTTATACCGAAGAGACTATCGTCCACAGCGGCGGCAAGGCCATGCCTGTCTGGTACAACAACGTCGCAACGGCCATATCTGAGATCGAGCTGACTTTGCCCGGACAGGATTGGACCGCCAACAATCTCTTGACATTGTCGCTGTGGTTCTTCGGCGATGCGGCCAATGTGCCCGGACAACTGTATGTCAAGGTCAACGGCGTCCAGAAACTATATGATGGTGATAACAGCAACTTGACCAAAGGCGTATGGCAGCCGTGGAACATTGACCTTGCGTCGTTCAGCGGCCTGCAGAATGTCACCAAGATCGCAATCGGTATCCAGGGCAATGGCGCCACCGGCAAGTTGATCTTCGACGATATCAGGCTGTATGCTCTCGCTCGTGAGACAATCACACCGGTGCAGCCCGACCCGGCCGGCCTGGTGGCACAGTACGCGTTCGATGGCAATGCCAATGACAGTGTCGGGAGCAATCATGGCACGCTCCAGGGTAACCCGCAGTGGGTAACCGGGTATTACGGCAATGCGCTGGCATTCGACGGTACGGGTGATTGGCTCGATTGCGGAAATGATCCGAGTTTGGGAATCTCAGGTGCAGT
>DATKWR010000819.1:0-2635 GCA_035529475.1 Sedimentisphaerales bacterium
GGAAATTTATGATTAAGACAGCCTGCCGCTCGACAAGGAAGCCATTGCACACTTATTCCGCCGGCTTCAGAGCAGGCTTTCTTGCGGCGTTGGTTCAATCCGCTGTTTCCTGGCTTGTCCTGTCGGCGCGGTAACATCGTGCTCATAAGTTTTGGTGGCGCGTCGCTCCGTTCTGTCTTCGGCCAGGGCGGCCAATATCCGGCTGGCGGTTTCGGGGGAGAGATTATCGCTCGTCCCTCGTTCATCGTCCTTCGTTTCTCGTTTCTGGTCAGTGGTCAGCGACAAATCGCACCCTGAGATGATGTCGAGGCATGCCTTGCGGGTGGTTTCGCCTTCACCCTTCTGGCTGAGCGCTACGAGCTTCGTCGCGGCCTTCGGCGCGGAGCGGGCCAGATGCAAAAGGCTGCGACGATGGGCCGCCGCCATGTGCTTGTTCAACTGCTCGGTGAAGGCCGGCTCGGTCATCCATTTGTTGAAGAGCTTTGGGCTGACCTTGCATTCATCCAGAACGCCTTGTTCGTCCAGGCCGTCTTTGACGAAAAGCGTGTCCAGCAGCGCAAGCTGCCGCCTGGTCAATGGTTTCGGCTGGATCATGTCAAATATCCGTCATAAAAGTATCGAAGTGCAAAATGAAGAGTATCGCTGCCGCCCAGGGAACCTCCGCAATCGCCTGCTATGCGGCAAGCGACTTGGCCCGGCAGCAACGAACCGGCAGTTTCACAGATGTATCCGTCGCGTTTCTTTTGGCTTTCGCGGACGGGACTTGATCGCTGTGAGATAGCTTTTGCTCTTCCTCAACCCCAGTTGGCGAGCCTTGGTCTTTATGGCCCCCGGAGACCGGCGGAATCGCTCGACCAGCTCTTCGGTCGCTGTATCCGGATACAGTCCCGCAAGCAGCTTCAATGCCTCCTCGCTCCAATACTGGTAGCCCTCCGTCTTCATCCCCATGTCGTACGCCTTCTGTCGAACGGCCGTCAGAGGCCGGTTCAGCCGCTCGGCGATCATCCGCGTGTTCCCAAGCGGGTACAGCTTCTTGAGCAGCTTGATATCGTCTCTTGTCCACGACCAGGGACCTTTGATCAGATTCTTCTCCTCGTGATTTGTCATGACAAAACTTCCCTTCCTTAAATGCTGCACTCACAGCCCCCGGCAGAGCAAACAACGAACCCTGCCACCAATATGTACACGTCCGGGACAAGGGGTTAGACTTAAAAAAGTCACAATTCAAGTACGACATGAGCCCCGATTGCACTGCGGAAGAGCCCCCTTCACCATTTGAGCCCTGCACACAATATTTCAATATTATCGACCATTCCCGGCCTGTTTGTAAAGTAATTTTTGCTGCTTCCCCCGCAAATACTTGGGCGGCTCAAAGCCCCCTACCGTCCCTCATTATTGCATTTCTTTCTGCCTTCAATAAAATCCTGAGCAACATGCGCCAGAGCAGCAGCGTTTCTTGCGGCTTTGGTTTTCTCGCTCCGGCCCCCTCGTGCAAGCGACAAAGCCGCCTCCACAATTTGCTGCTGGGCATCACTTAGAAAGAAGACCTGCGGATTGGCAAACACAGATCTCGCAGGCTTGTCGCGCACAGAGTTCATGGCCTGAGTGCAGACCATTCCGCCGGAACGAATCTGCACCAATCTTTGGATTTGCCCTGCAGTGTGGGGCAGCAGTTTTGCCAGATCGCGGGCCTTCATGCGTTCGTTCAGCCGGCTCAGCAACGCGAGTTTCTTCTCAAGCACATTGGAACCGCTGAGCCGGTTCAGCGTCGCCAGAAGGACGTCCGTCTGCTCATCGTCGGTGTCCCAGACGACCACATCGACCGTTTCGTACCCAAGCTCCCGCAAGGCTCGCCGACGATGCCGGCCGTTGATGATCTCATACACGTCGCCCTTGGGTCGAACGATCAACGGTTCGTACCGGCCCGTCCGCTCGATGTTGCGAACCAGCCTGGAAAAATTGCTCTTGCTCATGTGGTTCGGATTGTCCGGGTGATCCACGAGCTTCTCGATGGGTACCTTCGACACTCGATTCTCGGTCCTTGATGTGCGCATCAGCAAGCCTCCTTCCGAGATCTGTGGTGAACATCTGAAACCAAACAGCCCGCCTCGAACTTCGGATTGAACCAGATGTAGTAGGTCGGCCGGGCGGTCAGCGTGGTCAGAATGTAGCGGGTTCGTTCGAGACCCGGCGGCATGTCCCGGCGTCTGCCGTGACTCTTGAGGAATTGCCCGATGCAGCGCTCGAGGAACTCGGTTTGGGCAGTTGTGAGTCCATCCAGTTTCTGCTGAACCTTCTGTGCATCGAGCAGCTCGGCGTTTTCCATGCCGAGCAGACTGAACGCTTCGGCGAGCTGGACGCTTGCGGCGTGCGGCCTGGCCCTGTAGGCCTTCATCCCCGCTTTCTCAAGGAATGGATTGATCCGTCCCATTACCGCTACGGCTTCGATGATGGGAACATTCAATTGCGGCATCGTCTCGCGGACCAGCCGGGTAGCCAGGCCCAGCCCGCGAAAGCGAGGCTCGATAACCAACCGGCTGAGCCGGCGAATATTCTTGTTAAGCAGTCCCAACTGCGTGCTTCGATCGAGGCCGGCAAAGAAATTATTCGTGGCTGCGTTGCGAAGCTCCAACAC
>DATKWR010000820.1:0-4319 GCA_035529475.1 Sedimentisphaerales bacterium
ATTTGATAAAGAAGATGGTATGACAGGTTTTAGATGGGTATGTGAGAAAGGATTTGTCGGAAAAATGCTGGCAAAGCAGGAAAAAGAGAAGATTGTTGACAATTTTGAGACCCACGAGGGCGATACCGGTTCGCCTGAAGTGCAAATTGCACTGTTGACGAGAAGGATCAATGACCTCACCGAGCATCTCAAAATTCACCGCAAAGACCACGCTTCCAGACGGGGTTTGCTAATGATGGTCGGCACGCGATCCGCGTTGCTCAAGTATGTGAACAAGAAAGACACCAACCGCTATCAGACCATCATATCGCGGCTTGGTTTGAGAAAATAACAGGGCAAAAAATGCCCACGGACCCCGTCCTTTTGGCCGCACTGAAACCATGTGCGCAGAGCATCTTTTGGCACGGGCGTTCCCAGCGAGGTAGAATATGACTAATGTTTGTAAAGTGGAAAGAGAAATTGCCGGCAGGACGTTGTCCATCGAAACCGGCAGAATCGCCAAACAAGCCGACGGAGCGGTCGTGGTTCAGTACGGCGACACGGTTGTTCTGGTCGCGGCGGTCACGGCCCCTCCAAGATTCGAGGATATCGACTTCTTCCCGTTGAGCGTCGAGTATCGCGAGAAGCAAAGCGCCGCCGGCAAGTTCCCGGGCGGGTTTATCAAGCGAGAGGGAAGACCCAGCACCAAAGAAACGCTGACCGCCCGGCAGATCGACCGGCCAATTCGCCCGTTATTTCCCGACGGCTATTTCCAGGAAGTCCAAATCATCGCCAATGTGCTCAGTGCGGACCAGGAAAACGATCCGGACATCCTGGCCATGATCGGCGCCAGTGCCGCGCTGACCATAAGCAAGATTCCGTTTGAGGGCCCCACCGGGGCCTGCCGGCTCGGTCGGGTCAACGGCGAGTTTGTGGTCAATCCCACGCACAAGCAGATTGCCGAAGGCGATATGAATCTGCTGCTCGGCGGCCGAAAGGACGCGATGAATATGATCGAGGTCGGCGCCAAGGAGGTGTCGGAGAGCGTCATTGCCGAGGCCGTTTCAACGGCGATGAACACCGTCCGCCAGATCTGTGAAATGATCGAAGAGCTGCGCGATAAGGTCGGCGTGGAAAAGGTAACGCCTCTCGTCGAAGACGACGAGCAGCTCTATTCCAAAATCTACTCCCAGATCGCGGACAAACTGTTCGAGCTCAAACAAATCCCGGAAAAGCAGCCTCGCAACACCGCCGTTCAGGAACTGCTGGAGCAGGTCGTGGCGGAGTACTGTGCGACGGAAGGTAGTCCGCAGACGCAGGATATCACGTATGACAAAGCGATGGTCAAGCGAATGTTGGGCAAGATTGAGGCCCAGGTCGTCAAGAAGCTGCTGCTGGAGGGCAAAAGATCTGACGGCAGAGGTTCTCACGATGTTCGGCCGATTACCTGCGAGGTTGGATTCCTGCCCAGAACGCATGGTTCGGCGTTGTTTACACGTGGGGAAACGCAAGCGATCGTCAGCGTCACCCTCGGGACGATCAGAGATGCACAGATCATTGACGGGCTGCTCGATGAATACGCCCAGAGTTGGACGCTGCACTACAATTTCCCGCCCTTCGCGGTGGGCGAGGTCAGGCCGGTCCGCGGCGTCGGCCGAAGAGAAATAGGGCATGGGGCCCTCGCCGAGAAGGCGCTGGAGGCGGCAAGACCGCCGGACGGCCAATTCGCTTATACCGTCAGGGTCGTCTCCGATATTACCGAATCGAATGGATCCAGCTCGATGGCGTCCGTCTGCGGCGGCTCCCTGGCTCTGATGGATGCAGGCGTGCCCATCACCAAAGCCGTGGCCGGTATATCGATCGGCCTGGTCAGCGATGAACAGGGCCGAAACGAGCTGCTGACCGACATCGCCGGCGAAGAAGACCACTTCGGAGAGATGGATTTCAAGGTCGCAGGAACGGTGGACGGCGTCACGGCAATACAGCTCGATATAAAGGCCGCGGGCCTGGCGCACCACATTATGGTCGAGGCCCTGGAGCGAGCCAAAACGGCCCGGCTCCATATCCTCAAAGTGATGAACGAGACCATCAGCAAACCCAAGCCCGAATTGAGCGTGTATGCTCCGAAGCTGATCAGCATTGAAATCGATCCCGAACTGATCGGTAAAGTCATCGGGCCGGGTGGGAAGGTCATCAAGGGTATTCAGGAACAAACCGGCACGACCATCGAAATCGAAGAGGATGGGACGATCTACATCAGTTGTCTCGGCGGCGATGGCCATCTCAAGGCCAAAGAGATTATCGAGGCGATGACACAACCGCCCCAAATCGGAAGGATATACGACCAGTCGCGAGTGGTCTCTGTAAAAGACTTCGGCGTGTTCGTTGAAATCATACCCGGCGTGGAGGGACTTTGTCACGTCAGCGAGCTGAGCGAAAGCTACGTCAAGAACGTCGAGGAAGTCTGCAAAATGGGCGACCTGATACCCGTCAAATTGATTTCTATCGATGACCAGGGCCGATTGAAGCTCAGCCGCAAAGCCGCACTTGTGGACAAACGCAAGAAAGAAAAGGCAGAGGGAGAATAGGTGCTGCATTTTGTTGGTGGTTTTGTTATAGGCTTACTGACCGGTGCCGCGCTATTTCTATACAAAAGGGCCTCCAGAACTCAGGAAAACAGCAAGGGCCATCTCGCACAGCTCGAAGAGCTAAGTAAGCTCACCGGCCGGCTTGCCCACGAAATCAAAAACCCACTCTCTACAATTCAAGTGACCCTGAATCTGGTCGCTGAAGAGCTTGAAGCTTCCGTTGGCAAGCCGGGCCAACCGGGCACGCGCAGAGATGAGCCCGGTCTGGCAAGGGCGGGCAGGAAGATCGCCGTCATCCGAAAGGAAGCGGACCGGCTCGAACATATACTTGACGATTTCCTGCGATATATCGACAGGACCGAATTGCAGTTAGCGAGCACCGATATCAACGAGATCGTTGGCGATATGATCGATTTCTATTCGCCCCAGGCCTACAGCCGCTCGCTGACCATCCGTCAAAGCCTGTGCCCGGAAAGGCTCGTTTGCAAGGTGGATGCGGATATGTTAAAACAGGTCATGCTCAATCTGTTCATTAACGCCCAGCAGGCCATGAATAGCGGCGGCGAGCTGATGATCAAGACGCAGCGGCAAAACGGAGACGCGGTCATCGAGATCTGCGATACCGGCCACGGCATCGCTCCGGAAAGGCTGCCGCAGCTATTCGACGCTTACCACTCGTCCCGCCCGCGCGGCAGCGGCCTGGGCCTGCCGATCGCGAAGAAAATCGTGGACGCGCACAAGGGAACCATAAGTGTCAACAGTGAGCTTGGCAAAGGGACGTCCTTCACGATAAGGTTGCCGCTCCAGGCTCCATGAGGTAAAGGCTTCTGCAAAATTGAAGTCAGGCATGCTTTTGGAAAGAAAGAGTCTTCTCTTTCAATTTCTGCTTTCGAAAAACGCGATATGAGGCGTCGAAGTGAGGCAAAAGGCAGGCATCATTCTTGTTGTTGACGACGAGCGGGACCACGCGGACGGAATTGCCGAAGCGCTCGAAAAACACTGCGAGAAGGCGATTCCCGTTTACACCGGTAAAGACGCCATCGAGATTGTGCGAAGCCGAGAGATCGACGTGGTTGTGACCGACCTGAAGCTGGAGGGCGACATCGACGGCCTGGCCATACTCGATGAAGCCAAGCGGTACGGCGACAAGACCCAAGTCATCCTGATAACCGCCTATGCGACCATCGAGACCTGCAAAGAAGCGATCAGGCGAGGCGCGTATGATTATCTCGTCAAGCCCATCGACATCGGGCAGCTTCGCACACTCGTGATGCAGGCGGGCCAGCGGGCGTCGGCGGCCCGCGCGCGGAAGACCGAAAAACCTCCGCCGGACAAAGAGGATTTCCAGTTTGAAGGGGTCTGGGGCAAAAGCCCGGCGATGGAAGGGATCTTCGAGGTCCTTCGACGCGTCGCCCCGACGAACATATCCGTCCTGATCGAGGGCCAATCGGGAACGGGAAAAGAGCTTCTGGCAAGGGCGATTCACAACAATTCGCGGCGATGGGACAAGCAATTCCGGCCGGTCAACTGCGCTGGCCTCACTGAAACCCTGCTGGAGAGCGAGCTGTTCGGCCACGCCAAAGGGGCCTTCACCGGCGCCGCCGACGATAGAAAAGGGCTTTTCGAGATAACCGACAAGGGCACCCTGTTACTGGACGAGATCGGCGACATGTCGCAGAATTCGCAGGCCAAGCTGCTCCGCGTGATCGAAGACGGAATCGTCATTCCCGTCGGCTCGAACAAGCCGACCGT
>DATKWR010000821.1:0-3909 GCA_035529475.1 Sedimentisphaerales bacterium
GTTGTGGCCTCGAACCCTTTCTTAATCATGTAGGCCACCGTCTTCTCAAGCCTTCTGAGGTACAGCGCAGTTTCCACCTGCGTTCTGACATAGGGCGAAGCTCGCGGAATCAGTTCCATCGTATGAAAGGTCATATTCAGCACTTCGAGTCCGGTCTCGCAGACGCGGTCCACGATCCACCTTAGATGTTCGGTCGTTGCGACACTCGGCCGCAGCCACCTGTACCTGGACCACCCGCCAAAGGGCCACCAATTCCTCATGCCGAGAATCGTTATGGGCACTTCCAGAATCCCGCGGTCCCAGTACGGCCGATTTGGACACAACCGATAATCCGGGCCCCCTTGAGCGGACCAATCGACGTGGGGAGTGACGGAAGAATCGACCTTGCACCCAAGCTCGCCGAGTGCCGTCAGCGTCTTGTCACTCATCCCGTAACGCCCGGCTCTGTAGGAACACGGTCGCGTTCCAAAGGCCCGCTCGTACAGACTCGTCAGTTGTTCGAGGTGCCATCGCTCCTGCGGCACGTTGCAGGGGAATTCATCGCCGACGTGCAGGTGAGTGCCGATCTCGGCGCCTGCCTGCTGTTCCTGTTTGAGGATCTCAATGCAGCCGGGATAGGACAAAACGCCGTCGGTGGCAAGATAGACCGGCAGGGCGGAGAGTCTGTTCCAAATAGTCCGAAGTCGTGGTATGCCTTCCGTGACGGAGTCGAATCTTCCGGTCAGCGGGCCCCACTTTCTGACGAAAAACGGACAGGCGCGATCGCCTTCGGTGTCAATCGTCACAGTGAACCATTTCGCCATGTCTTACGACCCTTAAAGCCCGGCCCTCGGCCCGGCCTTAGGCCGGGTCGGACATACGGCCGTCGCCACACCATGCCGCCCTGCAAACGCCATTATACCAGACGGATGTCGAGACTGAATCGGCATTTTTGTCATCATTCTTTATTAGAGAAGGCCGGGCGGTGGCGCCCGGCCTTGAGTGATTGAGGGTTATGCCCGTTTCATGCCTCTATTGGGGCAGGTTTTCCGGCGCTACGTCTTTGACGCTCAGGTCGCCATAGATGACGCGGTAGGTTGCCGAGCCTTGCGGCTGGTACCAGAAGATGGCCTTGGCCGCATCGCCGAGCTTGACGCCTGCTCCGGCGTACTTCCACTGGCCCTGGTTCTCCAGAATCTGGTGGAACAGCATCCCTTTTGCGAAGCTCATCGCGATTTCCGTTCCTTCTTCCTCAGAGACCTGCATTGCGCCGACCTTCTGGATCAGGACAGGCATCTGTGTCATTGCACTTTGGGTGCCGATGGCCTGCGGGAAGGTGCCGTCCCCGATGATTTCGGCCCAGATCCTCAAGCTCTTGACAAAATCTTCCTCGGAGGCATTGCCCAGATCGAGGTTCGTCTTTTGCAGCGTATATCCGTCCGGCACGTCCATACTCATCAGCGATTCGTCCACCGCCGCATCGAACTCGAAGTTTTTCATAATGAAGGAAAGCTCTTGCCCCACCTGAGCCTCGATCCGTATCGGAAGGGTGGTTTCAGGGTCGGCCCAAATCCTCACTTCTTCGTTTTGACCTCTGCCTACGAATCCAATAGCTTTTTGTCCGTCGATTACTCGTTCGCCGAGTTGTTCGACCTGGCCGTCCTGCAACTGCCCGATGATCTGGCGAACGAACTTGATATAGCTTCGGTGTCTATCCCCAAGGTCTCCCGCCATATCAGCATAGACGGCGGTTTTTGCTTCGGTGTCAAGCGCGAGTAATTGTGCATTGTCTGTGTCGATAATCATAGTCATATTCGGCATGTTCGACATGGTCCTTCTCATTCGTGAACCGACGACGATCTCGTGCTGGACCATACCTGTGTCATCGGTGCCTAAAATCAGGTCGAAGACCATGGTCCTCGCATTGAGAATCGGTTCGATGACTTGCGCCCACGTCACGGACGGCGCCATGATAGAATTGATGCCAAGTGCCGCCACGACGATCAGCGCGGCTGCGGCGGCTATTCTTGTCATTGGACTCTTCATAATTATTCTCCTTATTTGTAGGGTGGGCCTTGGCCCACCGGTGCTGAATGGTGGGGCAGAGCCCCACCCTACAGCTCTGGTGGCTGCTTTGAGTCGTACATTCTGTTCGCGTACAATTCTGTTCATCACGTCGTTTTCGAGATCGCCCCGCGCCAAAGCCTTGCCGTTCTTAACGAGGCGGCCGTGGAGGGCCGTCAGCTCTTTGAGCTGCGATTGACAGGAGGCGCAGTCCTTCAAATGTTCTGCAACGCTCTGTTTCCCGGGTTCTTCCAGGAGTTCTTCGACGTATGCGACCAGGAGTTCTTTGCATTTTTCGCAGTTCATTTTTCCACCTCGTGAGTTTGCGTCTGCTTTTGCTCGTGAAGCGTCTCACGCAGCATGGCATAAGCCCGTGACAACATTTTCGTTACTGTTCCCAACGGCATGTCGAGCTGCCCGGCGATTTCGTTGCAGGCGTGCCCGCCGTAGTAACGAAGCAGGACAATCTGCCTGTACGCGTCGGGCAGCCCGGCCACAGCCGATTCGAGAGCATAATCCTGGGAGAGCTCGATGCCCTGAGCCTCCTGCGAGAACGAGCGGACAATTTCGCGCTGGTGCTGGATTTGTTCTTTTCTGTCGTGCTCCTTCGCGACGCGGTCGCCAATGCCCAGCAGCCAGGAAAAGAACGAATCGGGTTTCTTCAATTTGGCCATATTGAAATACGCCCGCACGAGGGCCTCTTGCGCCGCCTCTTCAGCACGGTCCCTGTCGCCCAATTTGCCGGCCAGATTGGCCAACAGAGCCGCCTGATAACGCCGCACAAGATAGCGAAAATCGTCCGGATGACCATCCAAACATCGTTCAACATAGTATTTGTCAGTTTCAGCCATCTGTGCACCTCAAAAACTCTCAGGATTTCTGTTCTCGTCATATAGTGAGCCATCCGCCCGTTTTGCGACAGGAAAATCAAAGATTATTGCGTTTTAGAAATGAAACCACGAATGAACACCATAGGCCCCCTTGCTCAGGATTTAGAGTCTATTCGGGTTGCCTCTTCGCGTTTGTCATTCTGAGGCAAAGCCGAAGAATCTGGCCAGCGAAATCCAGATTCTTCACTGCGCTACACGGAGCCTGTCCTTGAGCGAAGCGAAGGGTTCAGAATGACAGGCATTGTGGGATGCTTATTCGGATATGATGGGGGCAGAGATGATTGACGATGTGCCTTACCTGCAAGCCGTCCCAAGTGGGCGTAGGCTGGCACTCGCGAAAAAAAACGGGGCTGCTCTCAAGGGCAGCCCCGCATTAGTTAAGTAAACGAATCCGTTGGTACTACGACATCTATAGAAGCACAAAAGGAACTTCATCTGAGAACGGATTGTTCTGTTTACCTTGGCCGTTCCCTTTCAAAGCCTTGACTTTTGCTGTAAGGACTACGTCTGCGTCCTCAATGTCAATTCCCAATAGTCCAAGTTCATACTCGAGATCGCCCACTAAAGCCTCTATGTCTGATAAAGGTATGTCCAAACTTGGATCACCCATAGAGAGGCCATCGGTTCGGTCACTTGTACCAAAGCTGGCTTGGACTTCTACTTCAATCAGAATGGCCTCACTATCACCATCTACTTCTCCGGTATCATATGTGGCCGTAGCTGTTATATCGACAGAATACTTTGCTGCATCGGCGACAGGACCCCAGTCACATTCAAGGTTTTCTGCTCCCACATTGACTACGAGGCCCGTTGGTTTAGGTAGTTGTGCAGCAAACGCCGTAACGGCCAGTAACGAAACGGCTGCCAATGCCAGGACTACATTTCTTAGTTTCATAACACTCTCCTTTTCAAATACTTACGACTTGAGTACTTCTCTTTTTCTATTACTCCTCGTCCCTAAGTACAACTACGGTCC
>DATKWR010000822.1:0-8604 GCA_035529475.1 Sedimentisphaerales bacterium
CGGGCATCTCGCGCAGTCCCTGGGTGCCGCATCCGATATTGGCGATCGTTACCTTCTCGCTCGGGGGCACGTTGTTCGGGCCTCCTAACACGCGCCTGGGGACCAGGGTGAACGCCACCGAAGAAGCCGCGGCCGATCCCAGCAATTCACGGCGATTCATGTTTCTTTTGGGTTTCATTTTGAAGTGCCTCCCAAGAATTTAACCTCGATTTTGCAAAAGTTCATTGAGAACCAGGATTACAGCAATTCCGGGGAAAAATCAATGCCGAGATTGTAAATGAAAAAAATGCTAAGCACAGGCGCGCCGCGGTTGCCATAAAGATACCGTTTCGGTAAAATGATTGTGTACAAGAACTTCTAACGCCGTTGTTTATTCTGAAGGAGACCAACCTATGAACCGGCGAACGCAACTCATTGCCAAAATTACGTTTCTTCTGCTGGCATCGACCGTAATATCTGTTGCAGGTGCCCAGCCGGGGGATTACAGACAAGAAGCCATGGAAATCCTGGATTCGACCGGTTCAAAAGGCGGTCTGGTCATACACCTCGGATGTGGTGACGGCAGGCTGACAGCGGCGCTGCGAGCCAACGACAGCTACATCATTCACGGTCTTGACAGCGATCCGGCGAACGTTGCCGCTGCCCGCAAGCACATCCAGTCGCTCGGGCAGTACGGCAACGTCTTTGTCGAGCAGTGGTCCGGCGACCGGCTGCCCTACATCGACAATTCGGTCAACCTTGTTGTCTCCGAGAGCCTCGGCGCGGTATCGGACTCCGAAGTGATGCGCGTCCTTGCTCCCAACGGCGTAGCTTACATCAAGTCGCAGGGTCGCTGGACGAAGGCGGTGAAGCGTCGGCCGCAGGAGATCGACGAGTGGACGCACTACCTGCACGATCCCAGCAACAACGCTGTTGCCCACGACAGTGTCATCGAGCCGCCGAGCCGGTACCAGTGGGTCGCCGGGCCTCGTTACGCGCGGCACCACGACCACATGTCGAGCGTCAGCGCGGTCGTCTCGGCGAACGGGCGCCTTTTCTACATCTTTGACGAATCGCCCAGGGCGTCCATTCTCCTGCCGCCCCAGTGGCGGCTGATCGCGCGCGACGCATTCAATGGCAAACAGCTCTGGGAACGTCAGATCGATCTCTGGCATCCGCATCTGTGGCGGCTCAAAAGCGGCCCTCAGATGCTGGCTCGCCGCCTGGTGGCGGTCGGCGACCGAGTGTACGTAACCCTGGGCATCGATGCGCCGCTTTCGGCGCTGGATGCGGCCACGGGCCAAACGATCCGTACCTACAACGGGACGAAAGCGACCGAGGAGATTCTTTGCTCCGACGGCGTACTGATCCTGTCGGTTGCGGCCGAAGGTCAGCCTCTGCGGAGTGATCCGCAAAAACGCTACGCGACGCTGACCGAAATGAACGACGACGTTACAAATCCGCTCTGGACGCAGGCGCCGCGAACGATCATGGCGGTCAACGCGGACTCGGGCCGGGTGCTCTGGAAGAAGGAATCGGATCTGGTCTCGCTGTCGCTGGCTGCCGACGGCCAACGCGTACTTTTCCATGACGGCAGCAGAATCCAGTGCCTCGACCGGCGCACGGGGAGACCGTTGTGGTCGTCGGCGCCGGTAGCCACGAAGGAAGACATGCGAAGCTCCGGCGGCGCTACGCTGGTGCTGTACGACGACGTGGTTCTCTATAGTGGGCAGGTCCCCGCCGAGAAGCCCGCGCAGCGCATAACAACCATGTGTGCCCTCTCGGCCAAAGACGGCACGCTGCTCTGGGAGGCCCCGCACCATCCGTCTGGACACATGGGCACGCCGGACGACATCCTCGTTGCCGGCGGACTCGTCTGGAACGGGGCTGTGGCTCAGGGCACCGACTCGGGCACCATGACCGGTCGCGACCTGCACACGGGCGAGGTGAAAAGCGAGTTTATACCTGACGTTGAAACCCACTGGTTCCACCACCGCTGCTATCGGGCCAAAGCCACCGACAAGTATCTGCTCTTCTCACGCACCGGCATCGAATTCATCGACTACGCCGCCGAGCACTGGATCTGTAACCACTGGGTCCGCGGCGCGTGCAATTACGGTATCATGCCGTGCAACGGGCTCATCTACGCGCCGCAGCACCCGTGTGCCTGTTACCTCGAAGCGAAGCTCTATGGCTTCACAGCCCTGGCGCCTCCCTCGCCGACGGCGCAACCTCGCCGCGATGTGCCGGACGCCGAGCGCCTTACGCGCGGGCCCGCCTTTGGCCAGATCACAAATCAAGCATCGCAAATCGCGAATTCCGTTGATTGGCCGACGTTCCGCCATGACGGCCAACGCAGCGGGGCCGTCAAGACTACCGTTGGGCCGACGGAACTGAAGCGGACCTGGAGCAGCAAGCTGGGCGGCAAGCTCAGCGCGCCTGTTGTCGCCGGCGGCAAGCTGTTCGTCGCCTCAGAAGATACTCATAGCATCCATGCGCTTGATGCCGGTACCGGCGAGCGGGTCTGGAGCTTCATGGCCGCCGGCCGTATCGACTCGCCGCCGACGATCTGGCAGGGCAGGGCGTTGTTTGGGTCCGCCGACGGCCACGTTTATTGCCTGAATGCAAGCGACGGCAAGCTCGCGTGGCGCTATCGCGCTGCGCCGGAGGATCGGCGGATGATGGCCTTCGACCAGGTCGAGTCCGTATGGCCGGTGCACGGCAGCGTGCTCGTGCAGAACGACGTGCTCTACTGCGTTGCCGGCCGCTCGATGTTCGTCGATGGGGGGCTGCGGCTGCTGCGTCTCGACCCGAAAACGGGACGGAAACTCTCCGAGACAATCCTTGATGACAAGGACCCCGAAACCGGGCAGAACCTCCAGGTTCACATCCAGGGTCTGAATATGCCCGTGGCGCTGCCCGATATCCTGTCGAGCGATGGCAAATACGTCTATATGAGATCGCTGCCTTTCGATATGGAAGGCAAACGCAAGTTCGTTGCCTACGTCCCCGTCAAGGACCAGGAGGGCGACGACGTTCACCTGTTCTGCCCCACGGGTTTTCTTGACGATTCTTTGTGGCACCGGACGTACTGGGGCTACGGTCGCGCCTGGGCGTCTGGCGCCGGCGGCTACCACCAGGCCGGTCGCCTGATTCCCGCCGGCAGGCCGCTCGTGTTCGACGATGAAACGGTCTATGGCTATGGCCGGCTCTGGCAGTATTACCGCTGGTCCACGCCGCTCGAATTCGAGCTTTTCGCGGCTAAAAAGGAGCCGGAGATTGTCAAGGCAGGTTCCGAGCAAAAAACAGTCAAGAAAGCCGGCAAGCGGGTCGGCTCCAAGGCGCAGCCGGTCACACGCTTTGTCCAGGACTGGTCCAGGAAAGCTGCGGTACAGATCACCTCCATGGTGCTGACCGACAACGCGATCTTCGCCGCCGGCCCGCCCGACGTCCAAGACGAAGAGGAATCCGTCAAGACGCTGCTCGATGCCGAGACGCAGAAGAAGCTTGCCGAACAGTCGGCGGCCTTTCAGGGGCAGCGCGGTGCGTTGCTGGTGGCCGTCTCCAGGGACGACGGAAAAAAACTCGCCGCCTACCGCTTCGATTTCGTCCCGCGATTCGATGGCCTGATCGCCGCCAATGGCCGGCTCTATGTATCGACCCTTGGCGGGGAAGTGCTTTGCCTGAGCGGCGAGCAAGGTCAGCCACTGCCGCCCGCCGAGGAACTCATCGTGGCCGCGAGTGACTGAGAGTCATTGCGATTTTCGATTTTCGATTTACGAATTTCGATTTGAAATCGGCAATCGAAAATCATAAATCTATTCGTGCCTTTGTGCCTTCGTGGCTAATCCGAAGCGGCTTGCCTTTTGTCCGCCATGTCCATCTTCCAGATGTATTTCTGCGTTCTATACACGACGACGCCCAGAAGAACAATCGCGGCGATAAGTATATAGACGAGGATTCTTTCAATCCAACCGACCCCGAATGCGATGATGAGACAATTCAAAAGTATGAAGTATATTCGCATCTCTGTCGGCCCGGTTCCCAGGTAAGTGATCTTAAACTCGTTGGTGGCTCCGAACGCCAGGTACGAGCTGACCATGAAGCAGCCGCTGACGGGAATCAACAGGTAGATGATTTGCCTGTTTGCCCCGTCAAGCAGGAACGAATAACCTATCAAAACCGAACACATGAACACAAAGTCAAGGAAGTGGTCCATGTAAAAGCCCCACTTCGGGATGCCGGTATCTCTGTATCGGCCCAGGGCGCCGTCGAAGGAATCCGTGAACCATTGCAGAAACAACATCACGGACGAGCCCCAGAGCCAGTGATAATTGTCCCTCGCCAGCCGGCCGAACACAATCAGGCCGATGGACCACAGGAGGGTCATCAACGTCAGATGATACCCTTCGATCCAGTTGGGAAAGCGCTGTACGCTGCCGTCGATGAACCTTCGTTCGGACCGGGCCAGCAACGAGGTCATCGGAAGTTTCTTGTCCCCGCAAAAAGCTTGATTCGCCATTTTCCTGCCCATTCATTTTCCAGCGGAATTTGCCACTCAGTTGGTCCTTATATGCACGGCCACGCTCGTATTATACAGACTTCTGTCGTTTTCGCACCGGCTTTACTCCAAGCCAATTGACGAATATCACGTCCTGCCCACTCGCGCCGCCAGAGAATAGCCGGACCGCCCCCCCCAACGGGATTTGGCAGCGTAGTTTTTCGGAAGTTTGCAGTATTTGTTGACAAGCCGGCGAGGCTGCGGTTAGATTCTCATCTGGAATGGGTTTTACCGAGTGAGCCGGTGCCCGTGAGTCGCCGCACAGGCGCCGCCGGCTGATGTAGAGGTTGTTCAAGAGCTATCACATGAAAAGGAGATCGCCGGATGATTACAGAGATTACCGCGAAGGAGCTGAACACCGAGCAGTTCATCAATGAGAAGGTCAGAGAGATCCAGGACGCCGTCGGGGAGGGAACCGCGATCAATGCCCTGTCGGGAGGTGTCGATTCGTCTGTGGTCACGATGCTCGGCCATCGTGCTCTGGGCGAGCAGCTTATGACGGTCTTCGTCGAAAACGGCCTGATGCGCGAAGGAGAGCCCGCGGAGGTCGCCGCGCTGTTCCGAAGGCTCGGCGTCACGGTCGAAATAGTGGATGCCCGCGAAGAATTCTTCGCCGCCCTCAAAGGAATCACGGACCCCGAAGCCAAACGCGAAGCCATTACCCAGACCTTCTATCGCAACGTGTTCGGGCGGCTTGTCAAAGAAAGCGGGGCCAAGTGCCTTCTTCAGGGGACGATTCTGACCGATGTCGATGAAACCGTCGCGGGGATCAAGCGGCAGCACAATGTCTTCGAGCAGCTTGGGATCGACCCGCAGGAAACCTTCGGCTATCGCATCATTGAGCCGCTTATTCAGCTTCGCAAGGATTGCGTCAGGAGGGTCGGCAAGGCCCTTGGGCTCCCCGGCGCGCAATTCGATCGCATCCCGTTCCCCGGTCCGGCCTTTGCGGCCCGTGTGATAGGCGAGGTTACCGCCGAGCGCATCGAAACTGTCCGCAAGGCAACCGTTGTCGTCGAGCGGCTGCTCAAGGACACGGGGGCCTTCCAGTACATGGCGATCCTCCATGAAGACCGCGTGACCGGCATGCGCGACGGCCGGCGCGATTTCGGCCAGCAGATTGAAGTGCGCTGCTGGGAGAGCATCGATGCGCGGACCGCAACACCGACGCGACTTTCGTTCGAGACCCTTGAGGACCTCGCTGCTGAGATTATCCGCGATGTGCCCGGCGTCGTCAGCGTTACGTACAACATAGCCTCCAAGCCGCCCTCGACAATAGAGGCGATCTGAAGGGGCCGCCGGCGCCGCCGCGCGGTGGCCGTTCGTCGTTCGAGATACGAAATACTGGATTTCTCTGGATTGCCGGTGCGTTCGTGCGATGATGTATTCTCAGGCGGTGAGTATATTGTGTTGGAGGATGTGCGACATGTCCGACAAACCTGTTTCAATAAGCCGTTTGTTCGTTTGCATTGTGGCGGTGGGGGTTGTTCTATGGATATCTTTCGCAGCGCCGGCATCCGAGTCCGAACCGCCTAAGGAGGGGCTTGCCTCGCTGTACCCGGGGGATGAGGGCATTGAGCGAGACCCTCGCGTGCTCTTTGTAGAGGATTTCGAGACGGGTACGCCCGATGAAATTGGCGCGCAGTGGGGCCATATCTATCAGAGGCAGAATGTGACGCTCACCGATGATATTCACGCCAACTCTCCAGGCTACAAATCGGTTCGCTTCAAGAACAACGCCCACCTCTATACCCACACCCAAGGCGTCGATACGATGTACGTTCGCTTCTACGTGAAGTTTCACGAGAAGACCGGCTACATTCATCACTTCGTGCATCTGGTTGCCGACAGGACGCCGACGCCCTGGCCGAAGGGCGGTGCGGGCGAGACCCCGCCCGGCGACGCCAAGTTCTCCACGGGCATCGAGCCGACCGGGCGATGGGGTAAGTATCCTCCGCCGGGCGTCTGGAATTTCTACACGTACTGGCACGAGATGAAGACCAAGTGGGGCTCGGTCTTCGACGGCAAGCAGGAGCCTATCGTGCCGGGGCGGTGGTATTGCGTGGAGGTGATGCTCAAAGCCAATTCCAGCCCCGACAAGGCAGATGGAGAGCAGACTTTCTGGATCGACGGCGAGCTGTACGGCCAATTCACGGGCTTTCGATGGCGGACGACGGACCAACTCAAGATCAACAGCTTCTGGCTGCTTTACTACAACACCGACCAGCCGGCCCAGCACAACAAGGATCCGCATCCGGACAATCGAGTGATGGAAGTCTGGTTCGATGACATTGTGATTGCGACCGAGTCCATCGGGCCGATCCAGGGCAGACCCAAGAACGGCGTCAAGAAAGCTGTTCCATCGAGAAGCGCACTTCTGACGCCTGGCCTGTTGATTGCCGAGCCGGGTGAGCGTGTCTTTTCGCAGGATTTCGATGAAGGGCCGGGCGCCTTCAAGGGCGGCTCTATCGACGATGGCTCGAAGGGTTATGTGTTTGGCCCGAAGGGTTGCTGGATATCGGATTCGTACTCGGTACCCGTCAAGGACTCCACGACGGTGCGTTTCAAGCTGAAGGCGCTGAGCGACGTGGGCGATGTGCAGGTCCTGATCTGGTCGAAAAAGCACACAGATAACTGCCGGTACAAGATCGGCTCGCTCAAGCAAGGGCAGACCCGAAGCGTCGAATTCCGTGCTATTGAGTTGCGCGTCGGCTGGGGCATGGATGGTCCGAGCCTCGAAGGGGATATCCTCGACAATTTCAAACTTGTGTTCGCCGGCGACGAGGAGGCCCGCCTCGTGCTCGATGACTTTGAAATCCTCCGATGACGAGAAGAAGAATGAGCAAGCGAAGGCCGAAGCGACTCCTATTCTGTATTCTAAATTCTTGCTTGTGGGTTCTGCTTCTTGCGGGGCAGGGGGTCGGCAATCGGGTGCAAGCAAGAGCGGCAGATGCCGAGCCGCCTGCTTTGCCTCCGGCGCTGCCGGACGGCAAGGCCGTCGCCACATTTAGTTCCCCGGAATTTTTGAAGCCCCCGGCGTCGCTCCCAGGCGTCCCAGTGGCCAAAACGCCCCCCGTCGTGGATTTCCTCTACTACCCGGGCCAGGACTACAAAGGCAATCCGTGGTCCAACTGGGGCGATGGAGTCGCTACGCCGGGCAAGTACTATTCTGCAATCGGCGACCACAAAGCACCGGGCGGCAACGCCTTTGTCTATGAATATGACGCGGCCGCAAAAACGCTCAAGAAGATCGTCGATGTGCGAAAACTGCTCGATGTCCCCGAAGGGCAATACACGCCGGGTAAGATTCACAGCAGGCTCGATGTGGGCAACGACGGCTGGCTGTACTTTTCCACGCATCGTGGCTCGACCAGGGTCACGACCGACGAATACGGCTACAAGGGCGATTGGATCATCAGGCACAATCCCCAGACATCGACCAGCGAAATCGTCGCGCATGGCCCCGTCGGCAAACACTGCATCCCCTGCAGCGTGCTCGATCCGGATCGGCTGGTCTTCTATGGGGGGACCGCCGCCGGTGACACCAGCGACAAGCGCAACCTGTTCTTCGCATACGATGTCGGCAGCAGGAAGCTCCTTTACAGCTCAGAAGGCGGTCCCGGCCGATACATGCTGTTTTCGCGTTCGACCCACAGGGTGTATTTCACGCCCGATCTGGCGGGTTCGGTGTTCCGATACGATCCTGAGCAAAACGACCAGCCCGTGAAGCTCGACGTGGAGATCGGCACGCGAGCCGCCACGCAGGAAACGCCCCAGGGTTTCATCTACACCGTCTCAAAAGACGATGCGGCGATATATCGTTTTGACACGAAAACCGAGAAGGCCGAGCGCATCGGCTCGGCGCCCGTCGGGACGCAAACCTACATCACGTCAATCGACGCTGACCCTACGGGGCGGTATCTGTACTACATTCCCGGCGCGCACGGCGGCAGCGAAAAAGACGGCTCCGCCGTCGTGCAGTTCGATGTCACTACCGGCAGCAAGAAGGTGATCGTTTTTCTTCACCCGTTTCTCAAGGGCAAGCTCGGCTACACGCCGCTTGGGAC
>DATKWR010000823.1:0-4332 GCA_035529475.1 Sedimentisphaerales bacterium
TTTGAGAAAAAACGGTTCGCCCTGTATTTATCCGCCAATCCTTTATGAGGAAATGGGCTAAATGCTACGGGCAAATTGAAATCGTTTGTAGTTGTTTTATTGGGTAACATATTGTAATCTAAAGTTATAAGGAACTAACAACTCAACAACCGGTCAGTAGTGAATTGCAATAAGGATTTTCAAATGAAATATTCGGTTAGAATCATCATGGTCATTGTCGCTTCATTGTTGCCCGTAGTATACGGGCAATTTGGCGATTTGGGCGATGAGCAGCAAAACGGGATGGTCTTGATTTCGGCGCGACGGGTCATCGTGGGTACCAGCCAGGCGGAACGGCAAGAGCTGGCCAAGCGTTACGACTTCCATCCCAGCTGGCTGAATGACGATCTGCCGCGGCATGAGGTGGCTTTTCCGGCGTTCTGGATCGATCGGTACCCGGTGACAAATGCCCAATACTTGGCGTTTGTGCAGGCGACCGGCCGTCCGCTCCCCATGTGGTGGAAACGCTTGGGCGGCGCGTTCCCCGGCGATTATGCCGATCATCCCGCGGTAGGCGTAGGCGCCCAGGATGCCGTGGCGTATGCTCAGTGGGTGGGCAAACGTCTGCCTCGTGCCGAAGAGTGGGAGGCGGCGGTCTCTGGAGAAGGCCGCTCCCTGTTCGCTTGGGGCGATGCCTGGCCAGGACCGCTGAAGCATGTGGGCGCGATGCAGATCTTGCCCGATCGGCCAGGGACGCGACCGGTCGGGAGCGGCGAATTCGGCCGTAGCGCATCCGGCGTGGAAGACTTCGCCGGCCAGGTCCTGGAATGGGCCGCCGATGTGCTGCCGCGTCGAGGCTCGCGGGCCCGAATGCTGAAAGGGGCAAGCTGGTTTCAGGAAGATCCGGTGAACTTCCGCGTTGCGTCCGGCTACTACGCCTCAGAGAATTGGCAATCGACTCTTACCGGACTCCGCTGTGTCTTGGACGGCGATCGGACGCCTCCGCAGGTTCCCAGGACCCAAGCCATACCGGTCCCATCGCCGATCGGCGCGAGTCAAAGGCCCGCTTCCGAAACCTCGTTTGGCCCTCCTGTGCTCGTTGCCGGGCGCAGCGGTGCGCGGCACCTTACCATTCGAGTGCCTAAGTTTGGCATAGAAGGCATCGACCTGATGGTGCCGGAAACGATCCTTTGGAACCGTGCCACGGTGCTCAATTGGCATGAGAAGCCGAAACTGACCTGGACCGAGCGGAGCCCGCAACGGGCCGCCTATGAAATGCAGTTGCCCGATCTGCTCCTGAGTGCGGAATTCCTTGCCCACGACGACTTCGTCGAACAGCGTTTCACGGTCACGAACCTTACCGACAAGGCCGGCAGCTTCCGCACCAGCACCTGCTTCAAGCTTCAGAGCCTTCCGATGTTTTACGATTGTGAGCAGCTTCGCACCTTTGCTCTCGGGGCCGACGGCCAGCTTGTGTCCGTTAGAGGGCTTGCGCGCCTCGGCAACGAGGCGGTGCGATGGATTACTCGATTCAGCGGCGAGGAGCTAGGCGAAGATCCTCGCTGGGCGCTGTTGGCGGTGGTTTCCCGCGACAGCCGCCGGATCATCGCTGCCGGACAGGCGGGCCCGCGCACGGAGTTCTCTGTCGCCACCAATGCCCTATTCACCTGCCTGCACACCGACTCGACCGCTCAGGTGGCAGCTGGCCAGAAAGCCACTACCCGGGAGATCTTCTGGTTCCTTGAAGGAAGCCGCGAGGATTTGGTCCGGCGGTTTCGCCAAGAGAGTTTGTCCGAACCCAAGTGAGCTTGAGAACCATGAAGAATGTTGCTATCCACAGGGAAAACAAAATGAAACAAAACTTCCGAGAGACATTGATGAAACTGGCGTCTGAATGGATCATGTCGCTGGGTATCCTCATACTCCTTTCAGTCGCAGCTTCGGGCGGGGAGCGGTCGAACGCGGAAAGACCGACTAGTTCGTTTGCCTATCCGAAAACACACCAGCAACTGACCGCCTATGACGAAGGCGGAGCGGTGCCGGACGCCATCCAGATGTACCGCCAGGAATTCACAGTGACGTTCCGCACCGAGGAAGCGGCGAGAAAGGCCGCCGTGGAACTCGCGCCCCTTTACAACGACTACGCGTGGGCCACGAGTTCCCGCTGGGACGACAACAACCGGGCCAACACAAAGATGCACGACGTGCTCCAGAAGCACGGCTATCGCGCAACGTTCTATCTGAACAGCGTGAGGAACCGCGGCATTGACTTCAGCACGACCGGAAAAGAACTCCTGCGGGGCGGCAATTCGATCGGGGGCCACGGGCTGACTCATCCGATCCTCTCTTACGTGAACTGTTGCCGCCTCTTCGAGGAGGTGGCACGCAACCGGGTGGAATGGGAGGCCGAGGCCGATACGCCTGTGACCTGCTACGCCTTCGCCTACTGCAATTTCCGCAACAGCATGACGGGCAACGAAGGCCAACTTAATCTCAACAGGGCGCTGCGGCGAGCGGGGTTCTATCTCTCGGCCGAGCGCCAGTATAACGACAATCTCTTTACCGACACGATTGGGCTGCTCCTGCTGCCGGGGGACGGCGCAGATATCGACGACTATATGCATCGGGCGCTCAATGACGAAGCGGCACACCGCGAGTTTCCCATGCTCTCCCACTCGATGCACGTCTGGTACACTACCCCGGAGGGCTGGGCCAAATTTGAAGGACAGCTCGACAAGTACGGCCACAATCCAGACTGGTGGTACTGCAACCACAACCAGTACGCCGCCTACCGGTATCAATTTCTGCACACCGAGATGGCCTCGCCCCTCCGCGAGGAGAAAACGTTGCGGGTGCGCATCCAGCGGCCCCTGATGCTGGACCTGAACGATCCCACGCCGCTCACGTTCCGCGTCAAGAACGTGGCACGTGCGGACGTAACCGCCGTCCGGAGCGATGCGGCGGATTGCGTCCCCTCGGACCGCAAGACGGATGCGTTCCTTTTTCACGTCTTCCACGATCGGACCATGTCGTTGCCGGGCAGGATCGGTCTGGTTTCCAACGCGGAGAATCGACCGGCGATGAAAGACGGCGATGAGGACGTAGACTTTCCCGGCCTCAAAGCGTTGCTTTCACTAGATAGCGAAGGATTGCACCTTGCCCTGAGGAATCAGACCGACACTCCGCTCAGCAATGTCCGGATCACCTACCGTCTGCCCCTTACCTGGGAGGATGATTTGGTCCCCAGAACTGTCGTAGAAAATATCCGACCAGGAGCATCGTGGAACGGCATTCTTAAGCCATCGAGCCTGGCCACCGACTACAAGTACACGGCCGGAACAGCCTATTACCAGGCCCAAATCGACTTTGTCCGCGGGACCGAGGCCGGCCGGCTCCATCTCGACTGCCACGTCAAGGGCGCTACCGAACGCGATCCCTCCTACCCGCAAGGCGGCTTTGCACGACTCGGCCTTGTGCCCGACGGCGACATGAGCCTGAACAAAGTGGCGAGCGACATCCGGCGCGACGGGTTTCTGAAAGGACCGTGGCCGCTCAAGGACGGCAAGCGCCTCTCTTGGACAGTGACGGGCGACACACCTTTCGACGATCCATTCCTCGACCCGGAAATGATCCGGACGACGGGCGCGTTCAGCTGCAAAGAGTCCGGCTACTATGTTTTACAAAGCCGCGTTCATTCCGAACTCGAAGAACCAGTGGGTTTCATGCACGGTCCAGACACCATTCAGAGGGTATTCCTCAACGGAACTGACGTGACACACAGACAGTCAAGACTTTTGCGGGGCGAGAACCGACTGGTCGTGCTTTATCACACGTTGTTCACCCCCCAGAGGCGATTCTCAAACTTCAACGGCGAACACGGGGGATGCTTCTTGCGTCTCGTCAAGCCGGGCACAAGGGAAAGAATTACCGACCTGCGGTTCGAGCCCGCGGCGATAAACTGATCAATCCAGAAATTCCTTGGCACCCATCCGTGGCGCGGGAACAGGGCTCTATGCGGAAAGCGTCCGCCAGGTGTTGCTGCTGATGCAGGGCTGGGTATGTGCACATTGCTGCTGGTCCTGCTTAATGCAGTAATTCAAGTAGCCAGTCTGTCGGCTATTGAGCAGGATTAGGGCATGGAGTCAAAGCTCAAGAAATAGGCTGTTCAAAGATTGCGCTATGCATGCACGCAGCTGCCAGGTCGATTACCGAATAATCTCATGAAAGGCTGTCTCCAATCGTTTGATCCGATATGATAGAGGACAAAGAAAGGAGATAGCCATGAAAAAGATAAATTCAAATGTAGCGTGTGCAGGCATGGATGTCCACTACAAATTCAGCAATGTAACCTTT
>DATKWR010000824.1:0-2854 GCA_035529475.1 Sedimentisphaerales bacterium
CCGGTTAGCTCCTGGCCCCCGGTGCACACCCGGTAATGCCAGTGGCCGTAACGTTTTCTGAGGTTCTTTAGACGTTTCACTCTTGGATCCCTTCCGCAGAGATTGTAGCCAAGTTTCGACGTCGCCGGCAGGATAGAAGACCTTGCGACCCACCTTGAGCGCGACCGGCCCTCGAGCCTGGGCGCGCCACTTCGCCAGCGTCTGCTGCTCCATGTGAAGACGCTCGGCGAGTTCAGCCGGCGTGAACCAGCGGTCATTCAAGATGGCCCGCGCGGACAAATTATCCTTGGCCCTCCCGCGCCGCGTCGACGGCGGCTCGAATCCTTTTGAATTCGCATACCCACCAATCCCTCCGCTCGGGCGCTATCTTTTCGCCTTCCCGCGCCGCCCGCCCGCTCGTATAGCCCACGTCCCGAGAAAGTTGCTCCAGGTCGCTCCGCAATTCAGACAATGAGGGTTTTCGCTTTTTCATGGCTTCTCCCCCGCCGCGTCGATGGCTAGTTTGAGCCAACGGTCAAGAAGGTTAAGCCTGCTTTGGATGGCATCCCGCTGAGACTGCACGTCGGCAATCGCATCTTTTTCGGGTGGTGATATAATCATCCCTGGGACTATAAACGCATCGGAAATTCTCCAGTATTCAACGGCCTTGCCATCAATGATTCCCGCCTTCCCTCTATTCGAGCTGCTGCGAGAGAGCAGAATAGGGTCTTCGTCAAACTTCACGGCGTCTACTTCTTCTCGTGTTTCGAGGAATCTCCTGGTCGCTGTGTCGCGGTACTGACGGAATGTTCGGCTCATGACTTCTCTCCCGCCGCGTCGATGGCGGCCCGCAATTGTGCAATGGCCAGTTTCGACAATGCATCGAGTGCCTCTTTGCGGTATCGTTCGGATTTCGCCCGCTCCCCGGCCAGCGCCTTCAGGGCGTCGTCACGCACGTCCATCTGTTTTTCAGAAACAACGTAAAAGTAGTCCCGTTCACGCTTCCATTTCCCAACCTCGGCCTCCAGCGCCGTACATGCCTCCACGAGCCGCGCACTCTCCTCGGCCAGCTCCTTGAGGACGGCGTCACGCTCCCGCAGTGCACACGCAACATCCGCGTTCATCTCCCGCTCATGGCTATATCTGGACAGGTCCGCCAAGAGCACGGCGTTTTCGGCTTCCAGCTCCGCGATGCGCCGGAACTGCGAAGACTGCACCGTGGGACAATCGCAAGGGTGCCTGTTCCCACAGCAGCCGCAAATCTTGTCGCTCATGGCTTCTCCCTTGGTCTACACGAGCAAGGATCGGCGCCCTGGTAACGTCCGCGCGCGACGATCCGGAAGCCGGTACCGCGGCAGTTCAAGCAGTGAACGTCTCCGAGAGGTTTCGTTGCCTCGCCTTCGTCGATTCGCCGGCAGTACAGCATATTGTGAACATCGGCAGGCTTTGGGTAATTCCTCTGCTCTGCCAGCCACGTAGTTACGATCTCTTCAACTTCGCGGTTGTGCTTCGCCCGCAGCAAGGCGAGCTTGACCTCGCGGAGTGACTCCTCGGTGGCCGGTCGAAAATCGAGAGCCTCGAGCCGACGCATCTGCATCACGACGAAAGCCTCGCTTGGTGGAGGTAATTGGATCATATCGAATCCAGTAGTTTCTCCCGCTCCGACTTCCGCTCGGGCTCAGGCGGCGGCGATTTCTTCCATTGGCCGCTTTCAAGGAAATTCCCGAGATTGGGCATAAACCCCTCTCGCCATTGGCGCGTTCGCGTCCACAGCGCGAAGTTGCGCCAGAACGTCAGGTGATCCTCCGGTGTCTTGACGAGACTGATGAACAACTGGCAATCCCAATCAGGTTTCACGACGCCAGGATATTCGCGCTCGAGTCTGTCCCATTCCGGATCGCCATCCGACTCCGATGTCCGACTCCGATATCCGACTCCGATATCCGACTCCGCCTCCGACTCCGAAGCCGCGCACGCGCGCGGGGGGGCCGTCATATGACCGTCATCTGTCGGGCACGTGACGGGCATCTGACTGTCAGGTGACGGGCATCTGCTTTTTTTTGCTCGCATTCTTTGATTGAAGTTGTTGACCTGCAAGTACTTCTTATTCCCCACCGTGTAGAGCGTGACAAGCGGTTGCCCGTCATCTGTCAGCACATTGCTGACATCTGTCAGGCATCTGCCCGTCATGTGACTGTCAAATTTCACGTACCGCCGCGGGAAGCATTTCACGCTGAGGAGTTCCGGGTCAGCCTCATGCCGGCCATAATCATCGACCACCAGGAGCAGATGCCAATAAAAAAGTTCAGCCTCCTCGGAGAGCGAATTGACCGCTCGGCTGTCGAGAATACCTTCACGTAGTACACGGCTCGGCATCAGGAGATTCTCAAAGCACAACAATCTCTTCGATCGGCGTTTCATCGGTGAACGCCGGTATCTTCGCTGTCAGTGGCCGTTGCAACATTGCCAGCCTGCTTCGAAGAACATCCGCAACTTGGGCCACGTCGACCGTCGGATCGAACCTGCGGAGGTCGTTCAGGACGATGTAAGCGTAATTGACGAGCGTCTGCTCGTGACCCTTGGCGCACAGTTCGTTGATCCAGTTGATCTCATCGGCGGTTGTCCAATTGTAATAATCCTGCATCTTACTCCAGTGATTCCAGAAGAGTTCGGTTACTGTTTCGAACCGCGGTAACCACGGCCCGTTGCTGGTCGGTGGTCGGTTGCCAATTGCCGATGAGCGCCAGGCCGATGTAGAGCAGGCCCACCGCGTCGGCGACGTTGTGATTGTCCAGGTCGAGGGCGAACCGCTTGAGGACTTCTTTCAGCATCAGATCCTTGTCAGCGTTCCCCTTGCCGGCGACGAACTTCTTCA
>DATKWR010000825.1:0-4096 GCA_035529475.1 Sedimentisphaerales bacterium
GCCAGGCAACTCATCGCCGATGGCACAGCCGAAAAGTATAAACCATCTGAGATAGACTGCTTGAGAAAATTTGTTGATGGAATGACAGACCGTGAGGGCGGGTGTGACAAGATGGAGGAGGCCACCAATGTTTTGATTTACGGGAAGACGTTTGCGGAAGATTTGGAGAAGATTTTCGATGACGAGTTTTCTGCTGGGCTTCTTAAGCTCATCAAGAAGGGGGTCCGGGAATGAACGCCGAAGATATTATCAAGGCCACAAGAGGCGTCACGAACAAGTGGGCCAAGCAGCGCAAGGCCGAGGAAAGGCAAGCCAGCCGGATATACAATCGGCGTTACGTTATGACCCGCTCATATCGCACCACGATTAAAGAGGTAGCCTGGGAAGTCATGAAGGAAGCCTATTTGAAGGCAAGCTCAGATGGCAAATATCCAGCGCATGCCAGGCAGATCATGTACGCGGCCAGACCACGAATCCTCGAAAAGGCCGACAACTGCGATAGCCTCGATGACGCCTATTTCACCCAACAGTTATTGCCGGATTACATGCAAGAACATCCCGAAACTCTCAGTTGGGACGTGGTCTTTGATGCGCGGGGACATCTCTGCGAGCCACACACCAAGAAGGAAGTGGCACTGGGGACGCTGGATGTTCGCCATTACCTACACAGCATTAAAACGCATACTGTCATGGATATCATGGCGGACGTTGTTGGCGGAGATTCGTTTCCTACGATGGGTCCGAACAACCGATACAGTGCGATTCTTTTCATCGAAAAAGAGGGATTCATGCCTCTTTTCCAGAAGGCCAGAATTGCCGAGAAGTACGACGTTGCCATTATGTCGAGCAAAGGTATGTCCACGACCGCGGCGCGGCTGTTGGTTGACAATCTCTGTCTTGAAGGTGTGCCGCTCCTGGTGCTGCATGATTTTGACAAGGCCGGTTTTTCGATTGTCGGTACGCTCAAGAGAGACACCCGCCGGTACACATTCTCAAATGATGTTAATGTGATCGACCTGGGCCTTCACCTTAAGGACATAAAGACATATGACTTGGTGTCAGAACAATGCGTCTTTGGAAAGACGGACCCCGGCCCAAATCTTCGAGAAAACGGAGCGACAGAGGATGAGATAGAATTCCTGTGCAATCGTGCTGACTCTTATCGTTACTACGGCAAGCGCGTCGAACTAAATGCTTTTAGCAGTGGTGATTTTGTCGAATGGATCGAAGGCAAATTAAAAGAGCAAGCTATCAAGAAAGTTATCCCTGACAGTGAGACGCTTGATACTGCGTATCGCCGGGCAGCATTAGTTAAGAAACTGGAAGACCAGATTGAGGAGTTTATTGAAGAATCCAAAAAGGAAATTGATGATATGAAGTTGGACGGGAAACTGATAACCCGAATGGTCCAAAAGATGCTAAAGCGACGCCCGGATATGTCTTGGGACAAAGCCATTATGGACATCGCCGGCAGCAATGGCGATGGTGTGAAACATGAAAAATGAGAACTATTTGAGAAGGATTTGGAGATGAAAACCGATTTGCCCGAATTGCAGAACATCGGCACACGCTGGATGCAGGCAATGGGGATGACAGAGCAAATGCCATGAAAACTGAAACCGAGACCAACGTGTATCTCAAAATGCCATTGGCGCAGGTCAAGGCGGATGCCCTGTACGGCGGCTCGTGTAGCGTGGCGGGCGCTCGACCCGGCCGGAGCGGCTTTGGCGCTCGGGCACATGGTCGACGCAACAGCACGAAAGGCGGAAGGTAAAGTCGTGTTGCCCAGGTCGAACCCGCAGGTTGAATCGATGAGGAAAGAGAATCAGGTGAGTCGATGGTTTGTAGAAGAATAGAAGATATCGTTGTAAGCGGTTTAATGGCAGGGAGTTGCGGAACAAGGCGTGCGGGTTCTCATGGGTCCCTCCTGGGCCTTATTCTTCAGCGGATAAACGACCGGCCAAATCGCCAGACCTTTCACAAAAAAATTAAGAAGGCCACCGCCACATGGAAAAAAAGCGTGATATTCACCGGGCGATAATGAGCGACCTTTCGACTGTCGAGATAGCCAAGAAGCAGAGACACCTGCATCTTCTGGAGCGGATTCGCCAGAGCAAGGCGCTATCGAAGGTCGAATTGGACGAACTGGAACACTACGAAATGTCAGCCAGGCAAAAGGCACAAACGGCACCCGCCGAGTCGACGGCGACGCGGGGAAATCTTACCGAGGCCTCCGCCCAGCGGCTTGGCCTTGAGTCCAAGGATCTGGCCGAGGCCGATGCTCGGTCGGGGATCGGGCCGAACCTGGCGAAGTACTTCGCGCGGCATCCGCGATTGCGGGCGGCGTTCGATCGGGGCCGGCTGTTGCGGAACCTGGTGGAGCTGGCGCCGGTGGCGATGGTGCACGATGCGGCCAAGAGGCTCAAGGATTTAGGATTTACTCAGTTCGAGTCGGCTCAGAATTTGCGGGATTTCCTCGACGCGGACGCGGAGGCCCGCGAACTGTGGGAGTCGGCAAGGGTCAACGGCTGGATCGGCGTGCGTCAGAGTCTCTGGGAGGCGGCCAAGGGCGGCAACGCCAAGGCAATCTCGATGATGGAAAAGTGGGCGCTGGATCGCCAGCGTGAAGGCGGCGAGCCGGGCGTCAATTTCGGTCGCGTCAGGGTCAGCCAGATGGCGGAGTTATTTGCTGTGAGGCGGGAAACGATCCACGAATGGTACACGCAGAAGGGCCTGCCTCAAAACCTCGACGGCACGTTTGATCTGCACCGCGCGATCCCATGGTACGAGGACCACGCGATCAAGAAGGCGGTGCGGTCCAGGGATGCGGTCAGCCCTCTTAATCCCTTCCAGACGGTCAAAACCGAACGCGAGCGACTGCGGCTCGAGCAGGACCGGGGTGAACTCATCGAGCGGGGCGCCGTGATCGGGTTCCAGGTGTCGATGCTGCAGAATGTGGCGAACGCCTTCAATGCGATGGCCGACCTCGCCAACCGCGTCTTCGGCCAACCCCGCGAGCAGATCGTCGCCCGGCTGGAGGAATTCGGCGATGAGGTCATGGCGAAGCTGCAGCACGTGCCGGCGGAATTGAAGCTGACGGCGGCGGCGGAGGCGAAATTGATAGAACTCTATGAGGCGATCAAGCCACAGGGGCCACAGAAAAACGCAGAGAAATCGAATGACGAATGAATACGAATGGACACGTAGAACAAACTCTACTTTTTGAAAGGACAGAAAATGTCACCGTTACCATCAGCACCCCAACGTTATGGCATGTTCGACGCCCAAGAAGAAGATATCCCGATGATGACCCTCGGGGATATGGGCGTAGTGGATCTGGAGGCCGTTGCCCCGGACCTCTACGCCCAGGTTTTCGGCAAGGGCCAGCGGCAAGCTGTCGTTGAGGAGCAGCAGAAGAAACAGCAGCGGGACCAACAGCAGGCGGACCTCCTGGCAGCGTGCAAGGGGTGTATCAGCCTCTACGAAAACGCCATGAAGGACGAAACCATACGCGCCCAAGTCTTGCGAAATTATGCTGCTGAGCTTCAGCAGCAGAATAAACGACTCGCCGAACAAAATGCCGTGCTGCGCGAACAGCGCTTTGCCGTAGGCGCGAGTGACGAGCAGCTCAAGGAGCATTTCTCAAAAAGCCAGGATTTGCAGGACCAGTTCACCGGCCTGAACGCCTACTTGGCCTACGTCAAAAATTGCGTCCGACGGGATCGGCGAGGGAGATAGCATGATGTCCGAGTAAGGCATTTGGAAATGAAGTAACAAAATTCAGAAAGGACTTTTTATGGCAACAAAACAGATCGAAAGAGAGCAACAGAATGACATCGTACGGATCGAGTCCGAGCGGAAAACTCCATCTGACCAGATGAATGTTTTGTGTTTTGATGTGGCGGAAACGGTCCGTGGGATCGAGGAGGCCGCGCAGGCGAAGCTTGAAGCAAAAGCAAGCTACGGCACTGCACTTGACAATGGGGATGAACAGGGCATGTCGGCGGCCTTGTTACGTGTTCGCCAGGCCAATATCCAGAGGCAAAAATTGCTCGATTCGCTGGATGATTTTGAACAGCGGCTCGCCAAGCTTCGC
>DATKWR010000826.1:0-3968 GCA_035529475.1 Sedimentisphaerales bacterium
CTTCAAAACAAGGACGTACGCCGGTGGGTTCTCCTACTTAACCTCAGCGAGATTGGACGGATCTTGTTGGAACACCTGATGGAGCAGTCGCCGGCGTTAGTAGCAGGGATGTTGCGCTCGTGCGGGGTCGCCTTCTGAGAGCGACCCCGCACTGTTTTGACTGCCAGCCTACGTGATAGTAGGACTTCATATATGGCATATGAGTTCATGCCCGGCAAGGCGCGGCTTGGCATGGCGTGGCACGGCAAGGGTTTTTGATACCAAAGACAATCATGGGCATCTACAACAGATTACCGAACATCGAGCGGGTCCGCCGGGAAGTACGGAAGCGCCGTAAGTCTCCCAAGGAGAGGCGGCAGGCGCAGCAGGCAGACGCCGAAAGATTAACCGTGGACTTATATATTCGTGCCGACCGGGGCGCGTAGCCCGGCCCACCAGGGGACTGAGAAACGGTCGGCACTGTCATCATGCATCTTTACATCCGAAGCCCGGTCTGCTACCGGCCGGGTTTTACACGACGCGCGTGCCTGCGGTAAATCCGAACCTCGCGGCTACGGAGATCCGAGGCACGCTTTTACATAATGAGCATAGAGCTGGGAGGCTATATGACAAACCCGACACCAGAAACGAAAACGACTCTCCATGTGACCTGTGAGCGATGCCAGCATTGGCGTGCCGTCAAGCTGCCCGCCTCTGGCAACCCGGCGTGTACTTGTGGCGAGAGTGCCCGCTATCTGATCCATACGGGTGCCGCTGATAGTTGCGGGGAGTTCAAACGAAATACTTAACCCGATGTATTTGTAGAATCTTCTTGACTGTCGGTTACTCGGCGGGTATACTGGAAGGCCGTATGAATGCGTACCGTTGCATAAGTCTATAGGAGGATACAATGACGATTACCGCCACTCAGCGAGCCCAGCGGCAACGGTTCCTGGGGTCCAGCGATCTGCCTGTTATTATGGGCGTCTCCCCGTATTCCCGTACGCCAGCCGACATCTACTGGAGCAAGGTGGGGCCGTTGGAAGAGGAATCGCCTACCGAGGCGATGCAGCAGGGCAACTACCTAGAGGAGACCCTGATCCGATTTGCTGCCGATCAACTCGGTCAGGAGGTGTTGCACGAGCGAGAAGAAGACCTGTATCACGTGGCGCTGTGGGGACCTGGGAAAGGGTTGTTCGCGGCCAACCTGGACGGCTTGACCGCGGACCGCAAAACGAATGTCGAGTGCAAGTATTGCAACGCAGCGTACGCGGAGGGCTATGGCGACGAGGGGACGGACCAGATACCGGACCATGTTTTGGTCCAGGTCCAGCACCAGTTATACTGCGCCAACCTAGGCGATGCGTGGGTGGCCGCGGCGTTGAGCGGGTACAGTCTAAACATGCGTATGTATCACGTTCCCCGCGACGACGAGTTGATCGAGACGATTTCTACCTTCGGCGCACAGTGGTGGCGGAAGCATGTCGAAGCCAAGGTGCCACCAGAGGGAGGCGAGGTGCCGCCTATTGGTGTTCTCAAAGCCATATCGCGGCGCAAGGGCGTGACGGTCGAGTTGTCGGACGAGGTCCTGGAGATTGTCGAGCGACGGGAGTTGATGAAAGCCCAACTCAAGGAGTTGAAGGAACTGAGCGATGGCATACAACGGACGTTGATCTCTGCGTTAGGTGACGCGGAAATCGGTACCCTGCCGGATGGGCGTAAGATCACCTACTATCAGTATTCACGCAAGGGCTTCGATCAGAAGCGCCTACTGCTGGATCATCCCGAGTTGTCTGCAAAATATACAGGGAAGAGCTACTACAGAACTCTATACGTGAAGTAGAAAGGAAAACGATGGGAGCAATAGCGTTAGTGTCCAGTAAGGGCACGCTGAAAGAGATCCTGGGCGAGAAGGGATTCCGTGACTCCCTCCAGACGGTGGCCAGTAAATACATGAGCGCCGATCGCGTATCGAAAGTGGCGCTGTTGGCGGCTAGTCGTCAGCCGCGATTGCTACAGTGCACCGCGAGCAGCTTCCTCCAGTCGGTGATCAATGCGGCTGAGTTGGGCCTGGAGTTTGGGGGAGCGACGGGGCAAGCGTATCTGATCCCGTACAAGAGCGGGTACTTGTCGAAGCAGGCTGGAAGGCCGGTGTATGAGTGCAAGTTCCTGCCGGGCTATCGTGGTTTTCTCGAACTGGCCTACCGATCTGGGCATGTGACGTTCATCGACGCCCAGCTTGTCCATGAGCGGGATGAGTTCGACTACGGCTACGACTATGGCGGGGGGGGCAGTCCGTTCATCAAGCACAAGCCGTACCTCGGGTCGGACAAGGGCTCGGTGATCTGCGCCTACAGCGTGATCATGCTCAAGGATGCCAGCGTACCGAAGATTGACTTCATGAGTGTCCAGGAGCTGGATCAGATCCGCGACTGTTCGAAGTCCAAGCAAGACGGGCCGTGGGTCACGTTCCCGGGTGAAATGCAGAAAAAGTCCATCATCCGCAGGTCTATCAAGTGGATCCGGACAACGCCGGAATTGACGGCGGCGGAGGAGGCCGACAGCGTCGACTACGATTTGAACGTGCTGCCGGCAGAGCCGGAACACACGTTGGGAACCGACGGCTGCAAAAAGCGGCTGGCCGCGATCGCTTCGAATCAAGTGCCAGCTTCTGCGGCTCAGGACATGGACGAGTCCCAAGATGGCCCCACGGATGGGGCCGAGTCGCAGGAGGGGCCTACGGAGCCGGAGGACACCGTAGATACGGGCGGTTCATGGATATGCGAGCATGGGCATGTCTTCGCAGCGCCCGTCGATGATGCGTGTCCGGTGGAGGGGTGTGGCAGTGCCAATATCGAGCAGATGGGGAATGTGGACGCGTGACGGCGTATCAGATCCAGGTCTTGGAGAAGCTGTACCGCCTGGCGGTGCAATTGCAGGTCAACCCGGCCGGGACCGGTGGGCCCTGTGAGGGGGGTTGTGGGCGGTTGGGGCATGAGGCGCACCACATTGTGAGGCGCTCCCAGGAACCGGGGATCCGGTGGAAGTACGAGCCTCGGTGGGGGGTGTGGCTATGTCATTTATGCCACATGGAGGCCGAGCAGGACCAGGAGGGTTTGTTGACCAAGATGGCGGTGTATCGGCCAGAGAAAGTCCGGCGGTTGCGCCGCTACATGGCGATGCACGATCGTGTCAAGTGCAAGTCGGTTAGTTGGGGCTGGCTGAAGACGTATTTGGAGCGTTGCGTGGCCCGGCTGCAGGCCAACTGGGCTACGGCGTATTGAGAAGGAGCGTAACCATGTCGATAGTCAAGTCAATCGTGGGTGGAGTGCTGCTGTTGGCCTCAGTGCCTGCAGGGATGGCCATGGTGGTGCTCGTAGTAGGGCTGTTGGTGTTGACGGTGGGGGTGATACTGATCGGGCTCCCGGTCGTGGGGATTGCGATGGTGGGACTCTACCTGCTGCGGCCTTGCTTGCTGGATAACCTAGAGAGAAAACGGACCGAGCGAAAGGAGTCCTTCCCATCGGACGTGCTGAACAATTGAGACGCTGGCTGGCAGGAGATTCCCAGCATGATACTGTGCGCGACGAGTGCGTGCCGGACTACTCGTGCTGCCATCCGGAGCTTGGGATATCACTCGAAGCGCGTCAGGTCTACGTAGAGGCACATACTCGCGAGGACCACAAAGCGCTCAATCACTTTACCTATGCGTTTCTGGCACGGAAGCTGGGACTATACGTTAAGGAAGACACCAATGTTACCCCCATCCCCTCCTAACCAATCCGATAGATGCGACAGGAGCAAGCGATGCGTAATCTGAAGGTCCACCCAATCGCCGAATGGCTTCCAATGATGAGTGAAGCGGCCCTTAGTGATATGGTGGAGGATATCAAATCCAACGGCTTGTTGCATCCCATAGTCCTCTACGAAGGGAAGATCTTAGACGGGCGTAATCGCTATCGGGCCTGCCAATTAGCGGAGGTCGAACC
>DATKWR010000827.1:0-10506 GCA_035529475.1 Sedimentisphaerales bacterium
GCCACTTTCACAAACCCCGCGATATTGGCGCCCATGACAAGGTCGCCGGGCTGGCCATACTCTTGAGCTGCTTCGTAGCACTGCTTGTGAATGGCGATCATGATGTTGTGCAGCCGCTCATCGACCTCCTCGCGGGTCCACGACAGCCTCATGGAGTTCTGAGACATCTCAAGGCCCGAGACGGCAACTCCGCCGGCGTTGGCCGCCTTGGCGGGGCCGTAAAGTATCTTCTTTTCGAGGTACAGATCAACGGCCTCGGGCGTGCTGGGCATGTTGGCGCCTTCGGCAATAAGTTTGCAGCCGTTCTTGAGCAGCAGCGTAGCGTCATCGCCGTTGATTTCGTTTTGGGTGGCACTTGGAAATGCACAATCGCACTTGATTGCCCAGGGCCGTTCGCCCTGCCTGTACTGAGCGCCGTACTTATCGGCATATTCCTTGATGCGTCCGCGCCGCACGTTTTTGAGGTCCAACACGAAAGCGAGCTTCTCGGCGTCGATTCCATCCGGATCGTAAATCGTCCCATTGGAATCCGAGAGGCTGATGCACTTGGCGCCAAGCTCGTTGAGCTTTTCGATGGTGTACTGGGCGACGTTTCCGGAACCCGAGACCGTGCAGACTTTGCCCTCGAAGTTCTCGTCGCGGGTCTTGAGCATTTCCTCGGCGAAATAGACGCAGCCATACCCGGTTGCTTCCGGCCGAATCAGCGAGCCGCCCCAGTTCAGTGCTTTGCCCGTAAGAACGCCGGTGAACTCGTTGCGAAGGCGCTTGTACTGGCCGAACAGGAAGCCGATTTCCCGACCGCCCACGCCGATATCACCCGCCGGAACGTCGGTATTCGGGCCAATGTGGCGAAACAGCTCCGTCATGAAGCTCTGGCAAAAACGCATGACCTCGTTGTCGCTCTTGCCCTTGGGGTCGAAGTCAGAGCCGCCCTTGCCCCCGCCCATGGGCAGAGTCGTAAGAGAATTCTTAAATACCTGCTCGAAGCCAAGGAATTTCAGGATACTGGCGTTCACGGAGGGGTGGAATCTCAGGCCCCCTTTGTAGGGACCAAGCGCGCTGTTGAACTCGAATCGAAGTCCGCGGTTGACCTGGACGTTGCCCCTGTCATCCTGCCACGGGACGCGGAACATGATCTGTCTTTCCGGCTCAACAATCCGGTCAACCACTTTCACCTCCACATACTCGGGATGCTGCTCCAGTACCGGCCCCAGCGAGTCAAGAACCTCCTTGACCGCCTGGTGGAACTCTGTCTCGCCCGGATTGCGTTTGAGAACATCCTCATAAATACCCTGGATTACGGTGTTTGCTGACATTTATTCAATCTCCCAAAAAAACAAGATTTCTGTTGTCTCTGCCGGTCACAATAAGTTATGCTAATAACGTAATTATAACGCCGTTCTTGAGGCAACCAGCTATCGGAACTTACCGAGGATAATACAGGTGGCCTGTGTAGCACAACATCTAAATAGTAATAGGATGTATTAGGGAGGCTTATAATGCACTTGGAAATGCTGAGGATATTCTGCGATCTGGCTGAACTGCGCAGTTTCTCAAGAACGGCCGAAAAGCACCTCCTGAGCCAGTCGGCAATCTCACAACAGCTTGCCCACATGGAGCTCACGCACAAGTGCCAGCTCATCAACAGAAAGAAACGCCCCATTGAATTGACAAAAGAAGGCGAGCTTCTGCACCAGGGCGCCAAAGATATTCTCGACAGGTACGAACAACTGCGCAATGAGCTTAACGCCGTGAAAAGGGCTTCTTCAAGCAGGATTAACGTGGCGGCCATCTTCAGCATAGGCATGCATACGCTACCCGATTACGTCAAGAAATTCATGGTCAGCTACCCTGACGTTCACGTCCACGTGGAGTATCTCAGCGCCGCGAAGATCTATGAATTGGTTTTGGCCGGCGATGTGGACGTCGGTCTTGTCGCCGTGCCCAAGAGAGACAAGCGGCTCGATGTCCATGACTTCGAGGACGAGCTGCTGGTCCTGGCGTGCAGCCCCACGCATCCTCTGGCCCACGAATCGAAGATCGATATCCACAGGCTTCAGTTCGAGCGATTCATCGCTTTCGAGAAAGATGTTCCCACGCGGGCCTGGACGGACGGCATTCTGGAGCGTTATAATGTAGTCGTGCGTCCCGTGATGGAATTCGATAACATTGAGACGGTAAAACGCGCCGTAGAATTGAACTCGGGGGTGAGCATATTGCCGCGCAGTGCGATACTCCAGGAGGTCGGTGCCGGAACGATAAAAGCCATCGCCTTCTCGAACGAGAATTTTGTCAGGCCGACCGGAATTATCGTTCGCAAGGGCAAGATCCTGGGCCAGGCCGGACGGTATCTTATCGAGCTGCTGCGTAAGAAATCCAAAGAGCGATTCACAGATACCACATAGTGGTGATTATGCCGATAAGAGCTGTAATATTCGATCTCGATGGGACCATCACCCAGCCCTATTTCGACTTTGATGCGATTCGAGAGGAAATCGGATTGGCAAGAGACTCAGGCCCGATATTGGAATCGATGGAGAAAATGACGTCCGAGCAGCGCCGGCGGGCGGAGGACGTGCTTCATCGTCGCGAGCGGCAGGCCGTGACGGCCTCGAAGCTTAACCCCGGCGCCGAAGAAACGCTTTGTGCCCTTCGGTCGGCGGGAATCCACATCGGGATTTTGACGCGCAACACGCGAAGCAACGCGTTCGCCATCGCTCGCAAACACGGGCTCGACTTTGACGCCGTGGTCGGGCGCGAAGACGGGCCCGTCAAGCCCGATGCGTTTGGCGTCCTGGAGTTATGCCGGCAATTCGGCGTCGAACCGGCCGAGACGCTGCTGGTCGGAGATTATGTGTTTGACTTGCTCTGCGCCAGAGCCGCCGGCGCCGCGGCGGTGCTTCTTGCCAATCACAGCCGGGCCGGCGAGTTCGCCGAGCATGCAGATTTCTGCATTGAGAACATCAGCGAAATCATCACAATGGTCGCAGACAGGAACCGGACGTAACGCTTACAGAACTCATTAACATAAGGAAGGGCAGCCCGATGAGCGATATCAGAATAGTCAAAGCCGTCTTCGTCCTCTTCTGGATAGCGGGCACCTGCTGGGCCTGCGGATGTGCGGGCGGCCAGGAGAAGCAGCAGCAGGATCCGCCGAAAATTGAACCGGTCGATGCCGTCCTGGAACGGTTGAACAAAATGACCTCCGAGTTCACGTCATACGAGGCCCGCATCGAGTATAAGTACATCCAGCCGCTGCTCGAGTCGGAATCGCTGCACAAAGGGGTTCTGTATTACACGAGGTCGGCCGGCACGGCGGCACTGCGCCTGAATTTCGATACCCGCAAGCAAGAAGATGAAAAAGAGCAGAAATACACTGAGCAGTTTATCGTGCTTGACGGCGCCGCCCTGACGCATCCGGCTCAACCATTCAAAGGCATCTGGCTCGTGCATCTCGACTATCAGCTCGAAACGGTCAAGTACTACCAGTTGGCCGAGCCGAACGAGCCGAACGCCCCGGCGGATATCTTCGATCTGGCCAGCAGGAATTTGCCGATGCTCGGTTTTACCAGGACCAAGGACCTCAAGAGAGAATTCGAGGTCGCGCTGGTCGAGCCCCAAAAGGACGCCTCGAAGGATTTTATTCAAGTCCATTTGAAAGTTAAGCCGAATTCGATCTATAAAGATGATTATGTTTCGATGGACTTTTGGATCGATCAGAAACTGGGGCTGCCGGCAAAAGCGGTTGCGGTCAAGACCGAACCTGAACCCCCGTACGGAGAGATTCAGGAAATAAAGTTCCTCGACCCGAAGGTGAACAAAGGCATAGACGCAAATGTCTTCGAGCTTAAAATACCCAAGGGTTTCAGCGAACCGGAGATTACCCCCCTTGCCAAAGACAGAACGCAAAGGTAGTATGAGTGCAACAATAGTATCCGATGACATCTTCCAGAAGCTAATCGCAAAGCACGCCCAGACGTTGTTGGGTATTGCAAAACATTTGTCTGAGTGTCGATCGGCGACGGAAATGATGGTACGCCCGCTGATGGGCACACTGCTCTCGCAATCGACGCAGATTGAGGAGCTTTTTGACGCTTACGGAGCGCGCAGCCATTGCCAATGGTGCGGATTCCGCTCGCTGACGGCGGCCATGAAGCATTTTTCCGATGCAAGCTACGAGATGCTCCACATTCGATATTCGCTGCCGAACTACCGGCTTCTGCCAATCAAGCGCGATTTCGTCAAGGCTACGGATGAGACGCTCGCATTCACGGGAAACGTGCTGCGGCGAGCCGCGGAGCAAATACTCCTCAAGGCTGACCAGCTCGCTCTGCCGGTCCCCGCAGCACGGCCCCGGGAAAAAGCCTACAGTGAAAAGTTGCCGCCGGGCCGGCTGCCCTGCCGCTGCATCACGCACAGGATTGAAACGGTCGCCGAGACCGTCACCCTTCTGACCACGGCCTTTCTGAACTTGGCCGTGCAAAGCAAGGACGTCCGTGCCGCCAGCCGCGCCAAGCCGGCGGAATATGCCTCCTACCTGCAGGATTCGGTCAGTGAGAAAAGGCTGCGAAGTCTCGAGCTTGAATTCCATAACCTTCAGTCGTTGTACGATACGTATGTCTCGGGCACCGAAGCCGAAGAGCTTGATACCGACCTGCCCGTCCTGCGAGGCCACATCAGCGTTGTTTTCCATCTGCTCCGGATCGCCACGCTGTTCGTTCACCACTATGAGCGTCACGTGAACAAGCGACCGTGTGATTCGGCGAGCCGGCAGGCGCCCCTGATGGAGGGCGAGGCGCTTCTGAACATTCTCATGAAGTACGCGATTACTCACATCAGCCTTTATATCGACTGCGCGGAGAATCTATGCCGTGAGATGCTCAAGCGCTACGCCGAGGTCGGCCGGATCGAGGTTCCCGTGCCTCCATACCGTGGTTTTCACGTGCGTCCTTCGACCCTGATTTCCAGGCTGGTTCTGCACTACGGCAGTGAAGTGAAGATGTCGCTGGATGACGAGTCTTACAATGCGGCCCTTCCGCTGGATCTTTTCCGGGCCAATGAGAAGATCAACGCACAGAAAAGGCGATGGCTGGCCGCAGAGGTCGTGCGCCTCGGCCTTGTCCGGGAAGAGAACGGCTCGGGCGATGACATCGACGCTGTCGTTCGGCGTATCGTGCTGGCGCTGGCCGGACGCAGCAGGCTCCTTCTCTACGAGCAGCCCCTCCAGTTGCCGCAGGGGCAGATATCCCAGGAAGCAACCCTGTTGGAGAAGGTCGTTGACACCATGGCCAGTCTGCTGGCGATGGGCAAGATCGACGTGGAAGCCGACCTCACTGCAAAGTTCATCGGCGACAAGCGCGTTCTGGAGGACATCAGACTTCTGGCCGAATCCGGCTATGGCGAGGACAAATTTGGCAACAACGTCCCCCTGCCGGAAAAACTCGGATATCTGGGCCGGTGAGAGGATTTCGCTGCACGGCGGTGTTTCGTGTAACCAGTCAGACCGATAAAATGCAAGGTATAGACAATGGCAAAAGCAATCGTCATCTATCATTCGAGAAGCGGCAATACCCAAAAAATGGCGGAAATAATCGCTGAGGCGATGAACGAAGCCGGGCTGCCGACCGAGTGCAAACCCGTCGCCGAGGTCAAAGCCGACGACCTGCTCGCTTACGATGCAATAGTCGTGGGTTCACCAACGTACTACGGCCACATGGCTGCTCCGATAAAACAGCTCTTCGACGAGACCGTCAGCTTCCACGGCAAACTGGACGGCAAAGTAGCCGCGGCGTTCACCAGTTCAGCCAACATCGGCGGAGGCAACGAGACAACCATCATGGGCATCATCGAAGCGATGCTCATCGCCGGGTGCATCGTTCAGGGCGACCCGAATGGCGACCATTACGGTCCGGTTTCCATCGGCAAGCCGGACGAGCGGGTCCGGCGGCAGTGCATGCGCCGCGGCCGGAGAATCGCCGAATTGACCCATAGGCTCGCCAACAAACAATCTTGATTTTTTTCCAAAAAACGGCATTTTTTTTTGACAAGTAGCCTTCATGCGGTTAACTTCATGGTGATTTTGGTCTGTTCTGAGTATTCTTAACGTCGCAAACTGGAGATTGTTTAATGCAAGAGTACGAAGATCTGAAAGCACTGGTCGCTGAGACTGAAGCTGACATCGACAAAGCCCAAGGCGGGAACAAAGCCGCAGGGACGCGAGTTCGCAAGCAAATGCAGAAAGTCAAGCAGGCTGCTCAACTTGTACGCAACCGTGTGCTCGAAATCAGGTCAACCGACTAAGGCGTGCAAGTATTTACAGATGCTTGTTTGACGATGTCCGGCACGCGGCAGGACCCATTTGGGCGCCGCGTGTTTTTGGGCTATTGTGTACGAGGAGCCGCGAGCCGGTACACAGTGCGCGAGTGCGGAGTTTTTGTTTCGGAGTAAGCAATGCCGCCCCCCTTGTTGTTTGACTTATCCCAGATAGACCTCAATGCACCGCCTGTCTTCGACAGAGAGGCCGTTTGCCGGGCCAATCCGCAGCGATTTGAGATGCAGCAGCTTGACGGCATCCTCTGGTACGACAAGGAGAAATCGCAGATTCTGGGCTATAAGGACGTAACCGATAAGGAATTCTGGATCCGCGGCCATATCCCGGGCCGGCCCCTGATGCCCGGCGTCATTATGATCGAGGCCGGAGCACAGCTTTCGAGCTTCTTCCTGAAGCAGATTTACGATGAGCAGGGGTTCATCGGATTTGCCGGCATAGAGGAGGCAAAATTCCGCTCGACCGTCGAGCCGGGGCAGAGATTATACCTGCTCGGCCACATCACCAAGTACAAGCGCCGCAAAAAGGGTACGCACGTCACAACAAAGGTGCAAGGGGTCGTAGGCGATACTATGGCCTTCGAGGCAACCGTCTCAGGCATGGGCCTCTGAGCAATTATCTCAAAACGCAATGTGTCATTCCTTCGGCAGGCTCAGGACGGCGTCTGAGCGCAGCGAGCAATCTCTTGTTTCCGACGCCCAGACCCTTCGCGGAGTTTACCCTGAGCGAAGTCGAACGGCCCAGGGCGACAGTCCCCAGACAGTTACTAAGCCACAGTCGCACCCGACCAGCGAAAAACCGTGGCTGTCCTGAATCAAGTCTCCGGTCCAACCGGGGTATCGAGTGAAGGCCGGCTCGAATTCATTACGTGTTGATAAGATGAGTTTTGCGAAATTGAAGTCAGGCATACTTTTGGAAATCGCCGGGATGTCCGCCCGAGGACGGCTGGCGCCGGCTTCCGCGGGAAAGAATCTTCTCTTTCGATTTTTTCTTTCTAAAACGCGATGCGCAACGTTTAACTCGACAAAAGGTTATGATATAGTAGTCAATTATCTACAGAAAATCGTGAAATGGCCTTGCCATTCCAGGTGAACCGATTTTCTGAAATAATATATGCCTGACTTCAATTTTGCTGAAGCCTTATTGATAAGCGCGGGGCCGGTCAGTGCTCTTTGACTCCGCACCTGCGGCCGGCCCTTGCGCTTTGAAAGGACGAATTTGATATGTCGAATAGAAATGGAGGTTTTATTAACCGGGCTCAGTGCAAGAAATTCGCCCTGCGATGGGCGCAGGAGCATCGCAAAGGGTGGGACCCGGAGAGAGTAAGCAAGCAGTTCCTGGATGACCTCGATACCAAGGTGCGCCTGACGATTCAGTCGGCGATTGCTCGACATCGAAGCATGGGTAAAACGATAAAAGATTTAACCTGAGGACCTCCTCCTATAAAGGCTTCTGCAAAATTGAAGTTAGGCATTTATTATTTCAGAAAACCGGTTGCACGATTTTCTGAAAATAGTTCAGTGCTGTATCATAACCTATTGTCGAGCAAAACGTTACGCTTTGTGTTTGAGAAAGAAAAAATCGAAGGAGAAGATTTTTTCTTTCCAAAAGTATGCCTAACTTCAATTTTGCAGAACTCATAAGAAGAAGCCAGATTTGTTCCCGACGGCGCACACGCCGCTCTCACATAGGCGCCCAAAGATCAAAACCTCTCGTTGTCCCGAATTAAGTCCGTGGGAACTACGTGTTTCTAATAAAAAGAGCCCCTGCGAAGCGGAGGGAGAGGAAAAAGCGAGATATCCGCAGGGGCTTAGAGGCAAAATTTATAAACTCATTATAGTCTGTCCGGCCACTCCAAGTCAAGACAAAAATAACGCCGGACACGCCATTTTTTTTGAACACGGCGTCAGCAAACAAAATGTTCAAAAAAACAGCCCCATTGACGCCGGAAAAGCGATCCTTCGACGGAGTTTACCCTGAGCGTAGTCGAACGGGCTCAGTACAAGCACGCCGCGATACTCCTCTGGCGACAGTCAAGATTTCGCACCATTTCTGTTCTTCGTGGCTCTTATTAGCTCCACGCGAGGTACGAAAGCCATGGAACGAGGGAAAGAAATAAGTAAGGTGTCCCCCGATTAGCATGATCGGTTCACCCTGCGGAAGGAGAAAAAAGCGTTCCGCACCAGATTTCCCTTATGCTCACCGACCCAGCAGATCCGCAGGAAGCCACATACCGACTTTACTCATGATCTCTCTGATATACCTGCCGTGCTGGTCGATATTCCTTTTGAGCGACTGTATTTCCCGTGCGAGGTCCCCAATTGTAGTGGAGGGTTTGTCGGCAACGTCGTCCATTCTCTTATCCAAACGGCTTGCCAAAACTTCAAGGCGGCTTATTCTGCGTTCAACTTCATCAAAGCTGTGGGTTTTGGACTCAAGAGCCGCCAAACGGTACTTAACATCGCTGACTTCAGCGTCAAGGCTGTTTACCTTCCGCTCAAGGCCGCTGGATACATCGGGCGTGCCTGGGCTCGTTGCAGTAGCAGCAGCGACTGCGCGCGTGAGCCGGACTGTTTCTTGCCGCAACGTCACATGGTCAATGGCAAGAATAACGACGACAACGAGGAGCAAGCCGCAAAAAGCATACAGCTTCTTCTGAGGGGAAAATGCAGGCCATTTCATGCTTTGCGCCTTTCAAGCAAGAATTGTTGCTGTCTTACCAGCGTACCACGTAGGACGCCGACGCCGGAACGTCTTCCGACTACGACTTCAACGAAACGACTCCTTTCCCGCACGACTCGGATCCCGCATAACCGGACTCCCGAAAGCCCTTGTATGATACCAAGCCTCTCTCCTGTAAACAAGCAAAAGCCTGCCGCGGAAGGAGAAATACGTAGTACTACCTATCCAGAGAGTCCGCCGACCAGCACATTTTTCGCCGATTCGGCGAGATTCTGAACATACCCTTACAATTCTCTGTGTTTTCGCAGCTTCCAACCGGCAACGCCTAAGCCGAGGCAACCGAGAATGAGAGCACCAGGAGCAGGAACGGGGCAAGCCTCAATGTTAAGCGTTATGTAGTCGATGACATAGGCGTCTGTCTGTGAACCGATAAACCGGAACGCAGCCGTCCCATCGAGCAGTTGGTCTGAATATGGTAGTAAATCAATCAAGGCAGCTAAGACCGTCCACGGGGCCTGCTGCTCCCATGGTATCAAAGGCGTAAACTGGAAGTCCGTTCGTATATTATCGAGCCACAAGTGTCCGCCTGTTTCTGGCCAGTCTGCATATTGCACAAAGAGTGACGAAGACGAGACGGATACCAGTGGGTCGAAGGTGAAGGTGTAAACCATGTTTTCGCTGGCACCAGCGATAAGACGGTCTGTTCCATCTCCATCACCTGCAGCGAAACTCCATATCTTATCGCCCGCAACCATCGGGGTACCACTGCCAAACCCATCATCATCGCCGATGGTAAGTTCAAACAGGTCTGCAGCACAGATGGAACCCAGGCATAGAACAAGAATGATTGCCCTTCTCATTTCTCAACCTCCGAAAACTGCTTACGACAAAGACAGCCGCTCCGCCTCCGTGCGCACAGAACGTCACACTTGCCATCCTTGTGGGAATCCTACAGACAACTTGCCTCCTAAGGTGTAATTCTACCCGCCTGGGCTCTGCCAGGCAAAGCAAATAAATGCTTTGGTTTGACATTTCGGCGAAAAATACGTAGTATTACGTATATTCAAAACCATCGGGAGGACCGGCCAGCTACCGGTCACGCGCCACAAACGGGGTGACGCACACCCGTCCGTTACCCTGCTTGTGCCGGCCCGAAAAAGGGCAGGTGAGAATGCAGTCGAATGAATCGCAGGGACAGCGGCACCCACAAGGTGATCTTGCTAAGATTGCAGCCCAGATAGATGAGGTCACTGTTGGGCGTCCAGAGAAGAAGGCCAAATTCTGCACGCACATCCAAAAAGTAATACATGAAGCGGAAAACTACGGACAATATCTGCGCGGTGAATGGCAGAAGGCAAAAGACGCAGGATGGACTCAATACGACGAAAACAAAAGAGAACCAGAGTGGTTCTTGTGGAGTTGCCCCTCCTGGTGGTCGTGCCATGGTTTCTATTTTTCTGATGATGAATGGCTTCAAGTCTATTTCTACATAAAGG
>DATKWR010000828.1:0-5119 GCA_035529475.1 Sedimentisphaerales bacterium
TCCGGCGGGAGAATCCGGTCCGCCCCTTTTATGGATGCAAAACGGTCGCGCAGGCGGCCCGGCTCGCCCGTGATGGCCTGGGAATCCGAGGCCATAAACCAGGAGTCTTCCCCGGGCGCCAAGACGAGCCTGGAAAAGACCTGTTCGAGGGTCCGCTTGGTCGAGGCGCCGAGATTGACCAGCTCGGTCCCCATGATGTTTTCCCCCCCCGCTATTCGCACGGCCAGCACGCCGTCCGCCGTCAGGGCTTGCTTTGTCTGCCGGTAAAACTCAACCGTATAGTACCGGTTCAGTACGGAGCTGGTCGCATCGGGCAGATTGAGAATGACGACGTCATACGATTCCTGCTTTTGGGCCAGGAGAGAGCGCACGTCTCCGGCAAGCAGGTGCAGCCGGGGATCTGTCACCTGAAGCTCCGCCGGGATGAACCGGTTGACCTTCAGCTCGTATTCGCTGTCGCCGTGCGCCCAGGTGACCGTTTCAATTTGGGGCAGTTTCAGAAGCTCGCGACAAAGGCCGAGCCCCGTGCCGATGACCAGAACGTTCGCGGCATCAGGCTTCTGGCACAGGGCAACGGCAGCGATCCGTCCGGCGGCACTTTCATCGGGCAAGGTCTCGGCCACGGCGCCTTCGCGAATGGCGACCCACTGGCCCTGGTATGTCCCATAGAGATATTCGGCCTGCGCCGTCTGAAATGAACCTGCAAGAGCCTCCTTCGGCAAGAGCTTGCTCCATTTCACGGCCCGCACATAGTCCATCAAGGTCTTGCCGGCTCCGAGGATAAGGCACAGACAAACACCGACGGCAATCATAAAGGAGAACACGCAAGTGACTCTCCCTGCGCCAGGTCTGGTCCGGCGTGACGGTTCAGGCGTTAGATTCCCCGCAAGCTGAACCGCAAAGACCGACGCGGCAAGAACAAGAGCGAGGATAAAGAAAATCACGGCCAGGCTCATGCCCAGGCCCAGCAGGATTGTCACCCCGATTCCGCCGGCAAAACTTCCCGCCGCTTCCAGGCGGTACACATTCGAGACGGGCAATTTCTCGCCCTTTCCGGCCGAGTTCGCTCCAAACCATCGGCACGCTATGGGGAACAGCGCACCGGTCACGAAGCTGACGGGCGCATTGACGACTGCGGAGACAAGAAGGATATCGCGGATGGACCACAGCGCGTATGACTCAAGGCCGGCAAGCTCCCGTGCCTGGACTATCAAAACGGCCTGAAGAACGAACGCGGGCAGATACACCAGGAATAGGAACTCCGTCGGGCCGCCGGGCAGCGTCTCAGCCGTCCCGGCCCGGCGAACAACCAACGCGCCCAACCCGACCCACAGGAACCACGAAGCGAAGAAGATGCCGACGCTGATATCGTTACCTTCGAAAGTGGTGATAAACTCGCGGAACAGTAACGTCTGGGCCGCGATGGAAAACAGGCCATAACTGAATATCAGCAACCCCCGGGTGAACTTCATCGTTCATTCTCGCCGAAAACCACCGCCTGAAAAACCTGGAAGCTCGCGCCTTCCTTCCACCCGTCGGCAGGCAACTGCGCCTTGCGCGACAGTTGGGTGAGCATTTGCTCGAGGTTCCAGCCCTGCTCGGGCGCCACCTGCGGCAAAAAGACGGCGGACTGCCCGTCCTTGTTCAATACGACGCCGTCGATGCCGATTCGGATTTCATCCGGCGAGGCAATCGGTGCAGGGACCGTCAACACCGAGATTTCGATGTGAATGTCCTTGAGCTCCTCCTGCGACACCGGCGCAAATCGCCGGTCGTTCAGACAGGCGTGAATCGCGTTGATAATGACTGACTTATAAAGAGGCCGTTGCGGGAAAATGTCGCCGATGCAGCCTCTGAGCATGGAATCTCTGGTCAGAGTGACAAAGGCCGCCCGCGGACGCTGCATCGCATCGCCGATGGTGACACCCAGATCAACAGGCTCCGGGACGCGGCGGTTCTGCAGGGCGTAAACCATCGTCTTGCGCGCCAACGCCAGGAGCTGCTTCTTGTCCTGCTCGGCCAGTCCCGCAGCGTTCGGCCCGCCTTCGATCTGCGGCTGGTCCTGCCACGCCCCGGCGAAGGCCACGGACAGGTAACTGACGGAATTCGTGAAATCCCCCGTCAACTCGCCGGAGCTGGCATAGTGCGCCAAGTGGGCCTCGACCGTTTTGCCCAGCATCGAAAGCAGTATCGCAATCGGAATTCTGCCGCATATCGTTGCACCGGTTTTCTCGGTGTATTCCAAAAAGCTCCTGGCATCCAATTTGGCGATACGTTCATACGCCCCCATGTCGAGCTTCCTGATTTGCTCAGGCACGTCCTTATTGAAGGGAACGTAGCTGTAGTTCGGCCCGTAATGGACGAAATCCGAGCTTGCGATAACAAGGGTGTCCTTATCGACCAGGCTCCTCAAGACCACACCGATCCGTTCAATCGTCTCTAACGAACAGCGTCCGGCCACAATGGGCACAAGTTTGAACTCGCCCTGACGGTATTGCACAATCGGCACTTCCATCTCGATGCTGTTTTCGGCCTGATGGGCGCTCGGGACGGTCTGGACCATTGGATATTTCAGAAGCTTATCTATGAACTCGGTATCGAGCGGAATCTGCCCGAAAGGTGTTTCGTAGTGGGTCGCCCGGGGGACACTGACGATCTCTTCCATGTCGGTACGATGGCTCGGGCCAATAACGACGACGCGTTTGTATTGCTTCTGCGTGGTTTTGAGTCCGAAGGCGGCGGTCTGCCCGGACCACGCATAACCCGCGTGTGGGAGTATAAGAGCAACAACGTCTTCTATCGGTTTGGCATCGGCTTTTTGAAAGAAACCGTCGAGCTGCTGCCTGAGCGCTTCGGGGTCGGCGGAATACCAGGTTCCGGCAAGCAACGAGCGCAGAACCGAGCGGACGGGCTCGCCGGGCCCTTCGGCCGGCGAGGCACTCGCTGTGTTTGTCTGAGCCGGCGTTTGCCTTTTGCACGCATCCGTGAACAGAAGAGCGAAAACGCATAGAGACAAAATTGAGAAGAGTAAAAGGCTTCCGCTGCGGCTGGCGCTGATAGATTGCCTGTGCATGTCAACCACTCCATTTGCCCTGCCTGCAAATATCGTGCAGGGGCTTTATGGGGCCGGGGTACTGGTTCATTCGAGCGGCGCGCACGAACTTGCGGAGCCTTGCCTTTTGCGCCGAGGCTCTGCGGGCCAGAGCCGAAGCACCGACAGCGACAACCGGCCACGTCTCAATCAATTTGCAAACGAATTTTCTGCGCGTCATTTCCACACTCCCTGAATCTCTCTGCCGCACTCGGGACAACGGCCGTCTTTGAGGCGGTTTTGAAGGATCGCATGGCCGCTGCGTTCGATGAGCAGCTTCTTGCAGCCGGGGCAATACGTGTTCTGGCCCTCCTTGCTGGCGATGTTTCCGATATACACATAGTTGAGCCCTTCGCTCATTCCGATCTGCCGGGCGGTCTCCAGGGTCGCCAGCGAAGTCGGCGGCAAATTCCGCATCTGATAGCAGGGATAGAATCCCGAGAAATGCAGCGGCGTTTCGGCGCCCAGATTCGCCCTCGTCCAGCGGGCAAGCTCGCGTATCTGCTCGGGCTTGTCGTTCAGCGTCGGGATCACCAGGTTTGTCACTTCGACGTGCACCCCCCGTGCCTTGGCCAGGATCAACGCATTCTGGACGGGCTTCAAAGTCGCCGAGCACACTTCGCGATAGAACTCTTCGGTCATTGCTTTCAGATCGATGTTCGCCGCATCGACATATTCAAGCAGTTGCGTCCACGGCTGTTCGTTGACATACCCGGCGGTGACGAGAACGTTGCGGATGCCCGCCTCTTTGGCCAGCTTCGCGCTGTCATACGTGTATTCGTAATAGACGATGGGGTCCGTGTAAGTGTAAGCGAGCGAGGGGCAATGATACTGTCTGCTCGCGGCGATAAGCCTCTCGGGGGGCCAGAACTCGGCGGGAATGGTCCCGTCTTCCGGATTGGCCTGCGATATTTCCCAGTTCTGGCAATTTTTGCAATGCAGGTTGCAGCCGACCGTTGCAAGCGAGAGAATCGCACTTCCGGGGAGAAAATGATTCAGCGGCTTCTTCTCAATCGGATCGACATGGATCGAGCAGGGATAGCCGTACACGACGGTTCGCAGCACGCCATCGACGTTGATTCGCACCCGGCACTCGCCGCTTTGGCCGGGCTGCATCACGCACATCTTCGGGCATAATTCGCACTGAACCTTCATTTTCATTGCCCTATGCTATCTTAGCCATTCCGCCAACAATGTCAAGAACGAGATGAATGTGGGCTTACGCGACCTTACCGACGCGGCGTCTTGCGGGATCGGAAAAGATGTGCGACGGTTGCAGCGATAAGACCGGCCAGGAAACCGAAGAGTGCGTAGGACAAGGGGCGCATCAAGACGTCCAACCCGCCGAAGATGTTGTGCGGCGTGACGCCCACCGGAAGAAGCAACCTCTTGGCACAGCAGATGAGATTCGCCAGCATCGCGCTGAAGGCAACGGCAGCGATAGCGTTCAGAGCGGAGGCTTTGCGTTTTCCCAATCGGATCACGGTCGCATCGATCAGAGCGCCGGCGGCTCCGACCAGAGGCAAGCCCGACAGGCCTCCGGCCAGGTTGCCGCCCATGCCAATCGAGACAAAGGCAGCGGTCAGCGCGCCGGAGGTGGTTCCGACTCTGCATCGCCCCAGAAGACGGGCCGCAATGATCGGCGTCATCCAGAGCAGCGCCTTGTGGCCGGGCAGGCCGAGATGGAGCTTCAAACAGGCCGCCAGAGAAGCCGCAATGATGCCGGCGCTCAGTGAGATGGCCAGACCTCGCACGCCTTCAGGACCGAGAATCGCCCCTATCGGAGTGACCCTGCTTTCTATCCAGAGGTATCCACGCATTTTTCTGTTCACACCATTCAAGGGGCAGCACGGCTTTGCCCCCGACGAGTCTCGGACGCACCCAGTCGAACGTTTCACAGCGGCTGTTTGCATCGGTGGCACGTCCGTAACCGCAGTACTCAACCGCCACGCCGATTCTATCAAAGGCCGCGATATCGACGCAACCACGAAGCTCGCGCAGTCCGGGTAAATCAATGAACCGGCCGTC
>DATKWR010000829.1:0-3759 GCA_035529475.1 Sedimentisphaerales bacterium
CACAAGCCAGAAGAAGTCCCACTGTTTCTCTCTGGCCAGGCTCGTGGCGGCGCGGAGTTTCTTGTCCAACACCCTCTGAACATCGTTCAGAAAAAGCTCCGTGTCCTCATACCGGATGTTGTGGTAGCCAACGCACAGTTCGTACTTTCCGTCCGCAGCCCTGTTCAAGTCCTGCTTGAGGGCCGCCGGAGAGGTGAACTCATCGTCGTCGGACGCCCCGAGCCCCGCGGTGATAAAACCGTTGACCGGATACGGAGGGAAGAACATCGGATAGTTGAGAATCCCCACCTTTTTGCCTGCCTGGCCGAGGTAGTCCCAGACGGCCCTTCCCGCGTAGTCCGACGAAGAGATATGCTCAAGCTGGTAGCTTCCCGCTTTGCGATAGGTGAAATCGTATATCGCCGTCCGTTCCGGCTTCATCCCGGTCGCCAGCGATATCCAGGCCGGACCGCTTACTGGGGGAATGGTGCTCAGCATGCAACCCGAGGTCCCCGCAGCCATCAATCCAGCCATGTTGGGCATTCGTCCTTCTTCCATTAAAGGATTGATCACGTCAAACGTCGCCCCATCGAGGCCTATCATCAGAATTCTTCTTTCCATGAGCAGTCTTTACGAACGCCGTTTCTGACGTTACCTTACGAACAGAAGCCCCCCTGCGACCAGTGATCCGCAGAATACGACGGTGCTAAGACCCAAAGTCACAAGGGGCGACTCCAGGGCGGATAATCGCAGCAGATTCATGGCTACGATAGGCAAGGCCAGTGCCAGGCCGGGCAGATAGCAGCACGCGTACGTCCGGAACCCCAGATCGACTATCCTTCGAGACCAGAAAACCTGCGTCAGCAGGCCAATGCCGTTGCCCAGGACGACAACGGCGGCGGCCCCCAGCAGCCCAAAATGAACGATCGCCGGATAGATTAGCCCACCGACAACCGCCGCTCGCACAACAACAAAACGACGGTTCAGACGAGGCTGGCCAACCGCCAAGTATGCTAAGCTGAGAACCGGCGTCTGGGTTCGAAATACAATAAGCAGGCACAGCACCGCAAAAGGAACCGTCACAGCGGCATATTCGGAGCCATAAACCACGGCCAATACTCCGCCGGCAGAACTGGCCATGAATGCCACCAGGGGCAGGGTAAAGACCGCCGTCGTCCTGGTGACCCGAAGAATCACTCGAAGCAGAGCCTCCCTGTCGTCCTGCTTCTCGGAAAAAGCGGGAAGCAATACCGGGCTAATCACTCGCCCGAACAGGGTGATGGGCAGCAGAACAACCGTCATCGCCAGGTAGTACATCCCCAACTCGTCCCCGCTCACAACCTTGCCCAGCACAAGAACATCTATTTCAAATGCGATCATGGTCAGAATAGCTACACCCAACATTCCGCGAGCAAAGTCCATCAGCTCGCCCAAGCATCTTCGCTCCATCCTGAACCTCGGCAGGAAGGGAACAAAGACATAAGAGAGAACGCACATGATCGCAAACTCAGACACAAAGCCAATGACCAGGGCCCAGACGTTTCGTATGATGAAGGCTAAGACGATGGCTATCACAGCGCCCAATATGCCGCTGCCCTGGATCAGGAAAACAACCATCCCGAACCGATACTGTTTCTCAAGCACGTACGCACGTGGGCTTATGAATCCTCTGAACAAAACGGCAAGGAAAGCCACCCGCAACAGCCACAACAGTTCGGGCTTCTCATAAAATGAGCTTATCCACGGCGCCGCAAGATAGCCAATTGAGAACAGTCCTAATCCACGGACAGCCTGAAACCACCAGGCAACGTTCAGGTATTCAGTATCTGCACCGCGCTTGTTCTGGATAACCGACTGCTTGACGCCGACTTCGGTAAGGGCCTCAAAAGCCGACGACGCAACCATGACTAAAGCCATCAGGCCAAACTGGTCCGGCACCAGGATCCTGGTCAGAATCACGTAGCGGACAAACCTCAGGCCTCGTTCGACAAGCACGCCCGCAGCCAGAGTCATCGCCGCATGGGTGCTCTTGGCCTTAATGCTTGTACCTCTTATCCGGCTGCTTTGGCTTGTGATCGCCCTGGCTATGACGTCTGAAACACTCAATCTGTCCTAACTCCGGGTGTACTCCGTCCCCGTCGGTTGCACCGACGAGAACTTGCGGGCCGGGGCGATGACCCCGACGGCCGCACCATGTCGTGTCCGCATCTGAACACACGCCGATGTGAATACGGCTTATTTCAACGCATCGCTGCGGGGTTCAACATGCCCGGCAGCCCTGACCCTGCCGTCCTGGTCGGGCAGCAGATCAAGCACGGGCTCAGCAATATTCTCGGCCGCCGCCCGCGCGGAATTCTCCAGCACCGAGCTTATCTGTACCTGCGCTACGTAGTGCGCGGGGTCCCCGCTGATATTCGGGGTACGCCACCCCACACCGGAAAAAACACGCTCATCGCATGTAAGTTGGCCATTGACGATGTAGAAGCTCAGAACCGCTGTTTCTTCGCGGTCTGCCGCATATCTATGGAAGTGATGGACCACGCATGGGATTTCTCTGCCGCTCCCGGAGGTCAGCGTGCTTTGCTCGGTGCGGTCGTGCACCCAGCCTGCGGCAACATAACAAACCTGCGGTCGATGGCCCAGCATCGTTCGGGGGTGCGCCGTGTAGGCAATATACACATTGGCCCACTGGTTACTTACCTTGTTCGTATATAAGCGGTTCAGAAACGCATCATTTCCCGCTACACGTTGAATGTTCGCCGGGATAGGTACGTTCTCTCCTAACCAGTGACCTATTTGCCTCGGCAGGGCATCCAACGGCATGGGGAGCATGACGGGAGTACCCAACGCGAGCTTCAATCGCGAGGCTATAACCCGGTAGGTTGCACCGCCGGAAACTAACAGCAACAAGCCGAGAATCCATGCGAACCATGCAGGCATCTTTCCGCCCGCTGTATGTATCGACGAACATTCCATCCGATAACCCAAGTACTTATGTCCAATCGGGTACATCCAAAAATATAGCTCCAAAGTAGTAGCCAACGCCGACAAACCATGCCCGCGCCTCACGGAATCCCTATCCGTTCGGCAAATGTGAGAGTACATCCTCCGTGAAGGTACTTTCATATTTTAAACTGCTCATCGGCGTTTTGTCAATCTCGCATTGCCTAAATTGCCCAAATCACCGCTTATCCCAACAGAACTGAGCTTGGCCTTGATGTAAACCACGCATAATACTTGGTTTATCGGAAGGCGAAATGCTCTAAGGCTTGCTTGCTTAACCAGTTATAGGATTTTCAGGAAGGCCCGAGAAACGCTCTTATCGGACTGTGCGATTCCAATTCGCCTCTTGCCAAACGTACTTAGCAGGCGAAATTGCAGAGATTCAGGGACAAGCTCCGATAACAGAGAATGAACTGCTGCAGGGTCAGGCGGCATTATCGAGGCCCTGGTGGCCACGACCAGCGATGAGCGCTGCCCGACAGACAGACCCCTTCTACAGGGCACGATTCATGTGCCGTGCTCACCTCGTGAAGGGCAGCCCAACCCGGTCTCGATTACCCGGGCGCCGGGTCAAATGCGCTGACGGCACAATGCGAAACCCCGCCATCCCCAAGGTCTTATAAGCCTTAAAGAGCTACTCTTGCAATTCCGGGAAATTCCTTGAGGAGCCGGCAGACGCGCGCATGCTTTACTGCATCCGGCACCTTATCGGGCATTTGTTCGGCTTCTATCCGAGGCCGACCCTCGTATTTATAGACGGCGATCTCGTCGAATGGA
>DATKWR010000830.1:0-9535 GCA_035529475.1 Sedimentisphaerales bacterium
CCGGTTTTTTTGGTGCCGACCGACAGGTTATGGATTGAAGGCTATAAAAAGGGCCCGCGCTTGAGTTTACAGGCGTGGGCCCTGATTTCAAATGCAGAGATGTAGCGCGATGAAGATCAGATTTGCGGCGTGCATCTGGGCCGGTTCAGTGTGGCAGGGGTCAAAGTAGCCTCTGAGGCGAGTGGTTCCACGCCTGAGCAGGATGCGGATGCCAACGTCCCTCCGATGGTCTTGTTTGAGTCACTGTGCAAGGCCCTGCAAGAGAACTATCCAACGTTGGAGTTTGCGGGCTGGCGTGGCGACGAATGGATTCCGGAGTTCAGAACCCGCATCAGGGCCGCCCCGATCCGAGAGGCAGCCTTCGAGTTGATGAATGAGTTTGTCTGCCGCCTGAATGATTACCCAAAATTTTTAGCCCGATCAAGTACGATGAACATGTCTTCTTATGGCTTATGTTGACACCAGAGGTACGACCGGGAGTTTTGAGAAACTATAATTTCTGTGTTAACAAAGCGTCACAATAGATGTCAATACAAAGACAAATGCTTCTTGAAAAATCCCTAAGTTTGAAAAAAAATTGTTGAAACTGAGACGAAATCGTTGTATTATTGAATTTGTGGTAAGCAGGAGTTTTTCAGTGCAGTGTATATGGGAAATCCTGGGTGAAGCATATTCTTGGGTTGATTAAGGTGCTTCCAAGGCATACAATGTTCCCGTGTGTGCTGAGATAGGCAGCAAGATCGAACCGATGGGTTCTGATGGTTCATAAGATATAGGGAGCTTCTTATGTCTTGCATGAAGGGTACTAAAGGATTTATGCTAATAGAGATGTTATATCCAACCCGGAAAAGAGGGTTATGGCCAGAAAGGTGTGTTTGCCGATCATGCAACTTAAACTCTACTGCTAATTCAGAGAGGGTCGAACGTACGTAAAACAACGAATCTGAGGAAGTTGCGGATTGATTGTTTATCCAACCAGGTGTTCGACGTCCGTTAGTTTAGAAACTTGAGTTATTAATTCTTTGAGAGGACTGTTTTTATGAACATGCAATCCATCCGTCGTATCGTCGTCACACAGTTAATGCTTATTGGGTGTTTTGTGACGCTGAGTCACGCCCGTACGCAACCAGCCTACCAAACGCAAACGTGGGAATCCGGCCGCACTCTCATCTGGGCACACCCAGGTCAAAATGGGATCTTGAGTGACCCCGCAAACTGGCTTTTAGCGGATGGCACGCCCACGCAAACGGCGCCCGATCGCAAGACCGACATCTTGTTGCCTGCGGCCTCCTCCCCCTACACCGTGAAAGGTGAGCGCACGGACCAGGTGCGTCACGTAACCGTGGAAAAGAATGGCATTCTGACCGGCAACCACCGCAACGAAATCGAAATCTGGGGCAACACCCATGTGAAACCGGGCGGCTTTGTCCGGTTCATCTCCGTGCGCGGCGATAAGCATACATTCTTCAAAATCGATGAAGCCGAATTCCCCACCCCGGACAACGGCAAGGTCGTCAACCATCCCTCGCGTCACGTCAGTATTGAACAGAAGTGCCGCAGTCACGTTTCCCATAAGTTTCAGGTCTGCAAGTTCGGTACGGCCTCCGTGGAGTTTATCGGCAAGTTCAGCGTTAGTGACGAGATCATGGTGCAGCACGGTAAGATGATCGTCAACGGTGATTTTCGCTACAACGGCGCCACGGGCAAGGGCGCCCTGGAGATCTACGACGGTGGTATCCTGGAACTCCAGTCCGGCGCACGCGTGGCCCCTTTCATCCCGGGCAATCGCAAGTCCGTTTACAACGTCAACATCTATCGCAACGGCACCCTCCAGGCCGGCTCGCCCGAACGCCCTCTCACAAGCGACACCTCCCTGCTGTTGGGCTTTGTGGAAAACGATCAACCAGGACGCAGTGGTCTGTACGCGGCCCTGGGATCCATGATGCGGGTGTACACCACCAACCCGGAAAAGGCCCGCTTGGTTATCAGTGCCACGTCGTCCGATCCGAACTTCTGCGATGGCGCCGGAAAGCTCATCGGCAATCCCACTCAGAAGGCCAGTGGAAACACGGGTATCGCCCTGCAACTGGCTGGGGATATCCAGTTAAAGGGTGTCCATTTTGACTATGTCTCCCACGGTGGTATTGCGCTGGTCGGTGCGCGCCAGCCGGACACCTGGTCGCATGTCACCTGGGGCACGCATAACGTCGGCGCCGCCTCTGCCCTGTTCAGTGAACTGGCCGTGAATCCCAATGCCTACTACCACGGGCGGGCCAGCGATCAAGAATCCGAATACGGTTTGACCATCCGTGCCGTGGCCCGGATGCAGGAGTACCTGGAGCAGGCCGACCCCTTCCGCTTGACGACTCTGCCGACCAACATCCAGATGCAGCGTGTCGTAAACAAACGCGGCGACATGCAAACCCCCACCTCGGTAATCTTCAGTGAACCGATCGATGTCACCATCAAGACGCGCGTGCCCGGGGGCAAAATTCGCTACACCCTGGACGGCACGGAACCGACCAAAGACTCGCCGGTCTATGAAGGGCCCATTCACCTGGATAAAACCACCAAGATCACCGTCAAGGCCTACAAACCCGGTGTGGGTTTCAGCCCGGTTTTTTCCACGACCTACGTATTTGAATAAGAGGATCTCTGTATGCCCACCCGAACACCTTGGATCGCCATCATCGGCTTAGGTGCCGCCCTGTGCGCCGGCACGGCTCAAGCGGTCATCAATGCCGGACTACAACCTTATGATCTGGTCCAGTCCCGATACACCCATGTATTGGCCCTGGCCATCGACCGGGTGGATTCGTCCACCGGACAGCTCCATGCCAATGTCACTCAGGTCTTTAAGGGAACGATGGCCCCCCATACCCCCATCACGTTGCAGTTCACCGGTCCCATGCGGGAAGCGGTGACGGACCCGTATTTCCAATCGGGCCATCCCATCGCCGCTTTCGTGGGACGCAAACGCAAGTCGAAAGCATTGATGATCTACGCCGACGGTTTTTACCTGGGACAGATGACCGATTCCGCCACCTGGATCCTCGACCGCAGCAGCGAAGAGACCGTGGGCATGGACGGCCAGACCATCGGCACCCTGGCCGGTACCTGGAACGGGGCCACCGATCAACTGATACGTCTGCTGCAAGACATGGCCGCGGAACGCGACCATTTCCCGCGCAAGGCTTATGCCCGCTTCAAACCGGATATCCTGCTCGACACCTTCGATCAGCCCATCACGGGCCTGGGCCTCTACGATATCGAGGGCGACGGTGACGAAGATATCGTTGCCTGTAGCCCAGGCGGCGACCGCATCTACCTGCAAACCGCCCCTTTGCAGTTCGTCAACGCAACGGAGCGTTTGGGACTGACAAGTCAAGGCCCCAGTTGCAGCTTTGCTGACTTCAACGGGGATTTCCTTATCGATCTCTTGGCCGGTGGTATCCTATACCAAGGCACTTTTACCGACAATCGCTTCCAATTAAGCAAAACGAGCCTTCTACCGACGGATCTAAACGGTCTCAAGTGCGCGGCCTTTGTGGAACTCAACGGTGACGGTTTTCCTGACATCGTCGCCAGTATCACGGGCCAGGGATTACGCACCTTTATGAACCAAGAGGGTGCCGCTTTAAAAGAAGTCACTGCTGCTATGGGCCTAGACCAACCCACCTGCGGTGCCGAGCAGACCGGGTTCTTTGCCGCCGGTGACTGGAACGGCGATCAGCGTTCGGATCTCTTTTACGCTGCCGGGCCAGGCTATCTGCTCGTGCAAGACATCCAAGGCGTTTTTAAACCCATCGCACACAACATTGGCTTTAAATTCACAGTGGGAGTGCAGGACGAACCGGGACGAACGGGTGCAGGCGTGTTTCTGCCGCTCTTGTCACCCGATCGCATGGACTTGGTGATTCCTATTGAAGACGGATGGCTCACCATTGCCAATCGCCAAGGTAAGCCGGTCGATATCACTCCCTGGGGCAACGAGATCAGCGAAGGGTCTAACGACCACCTGGCCACTTTTGCAGCGGATCTGAATCTGGACGGCCATGTGGACTTTTACACCATCAGCAGCGCCAACAATGGCCACAATCGCTTTATCATCAACCGGGGCTACGGCTCATTCATGCTGGCCTCGGTGCACAAACACTATGAGCACATGTTTGCCGGCCCGGCGCATGAGCAAGGCGGCCTGGCCGCTACCATTGGGGACATCAACGACGACGGGGCCCCGGACCTGGTGCTCGGTAATCGCCAAGGACACCTCACGGTGATCCCCAACGACACCCTGGCAACGCGCCAGCCGATTCCGTATGCCCCGCGCGAAATTGCGGTGTTGCAGGAGACACGCCTATTGAGCGTACGTGTGCTGGGCAGCAAGGGTGTGGTGAATGCCCGTGTCCGGCTCTTCGACACAAACAAACGGCTAATCGCACGTCGTGATCTGGGTACCAATATCGGCAGCGGGTGTTGCGGTCCCAATCGTGTCACCCTTGCTGTACGCCAGCCGGGCTGCTATCAGTTGGTGGTCACTTATGCCGATGGCCTGGAGCGAAGCCAGCGCGTGGATCTCCAGACCCAAAAACGCCTGGTTGTTAATGTGGACCGTGGTGCGGAGGACAATAAAGATGTTTGGTGATCTCCCTGCTCTCGATTCACAGCTCGCCGTGGTCCCCATTGTGGTTAACGCCGGTGCTGTCCTGCTGCCGGCTATCCTGGCGGGTATCGCCTCGTTTGTTGCCATCCTGTTCAAACCCAAGGAACTGATACGCGTGTGCCGGGCCAAACCCTGGATCCCTCTTCTCGTGGTTATGATCGTTGGAGGAGTCGGCACCCTGATCTGGCTCTGGCCGGCACCCGCCCAACACGGGACAGGTACCCGCCGCCGAACCAGCGCCACCGTGTCCCCCACGGGCGCCGGCACCGTGGTCAACATCGATTGGACCAAGATCGCCTTGGCCCGTATAAACGCCCAAAAGCAACAAAAAGTTCGACCGGTCGCAACAACGAATGGCGTGGCTGCCCAGATTCCGACAGGCCGTGCCTTTATCTTTCGTACAGGACCGGAACGTTTAGGGTCCATTGGCGCGGACCTCTCCGGTCCCCTGCAAAAGGCCTGGCACTACTACCCGCGTTGGATAGATGAAACCGGCGTGGAACAGGAAGATACCGAGGCCATGATCCTGTCCAGTCCGGCCTACCATAACAACCGCGTGTACGGGGCGTCCTGCCTGCTCGATCCGCCGGATAACTACGGTGCCATCTTTTGCCTGGATGCCATCACGGGCCGGCAAATCTGGTCGGTCGGAAAGATCAAAGGCGAGGACATCAAGGGTTTCTTCAGCTCTCCCGCCCTGACTGCGGATGGTCGTTATCTGCTTATTGGTCAAGGCCTGCATCCGGACAGCAACTGTCACCTGATTTGCATTGACACCGAGACCGGGCAGATCCATTGGACTTTGCAGGTGCCGCTACACATCGAAAGCTCACCTGCCATCGACGGTGACACAGTCTATGTCGGTTGTGGGGCCATCGAAGACCCAACCAACCATAAACCACTGAGTCATCCCGGTTTTGTATTGGCCGTACGCATCAGCGACGGTCAAGAGCGCTGGCGTTTCGATGTTGCCGATCCCGAGAGTTCGCCGGTCGTTCAGGATGGCGTACTCTATATCGGTAGCGGCTTTAACGGTCAGGCGGTCGTCGCTCTGGATACGGAAACGGACAAACAAGACCGGCTGCTCTGGCGCACGCAGACTCCCTACCCTATTACCGGTGCGATGACCCTCATGGGGGACACCGTGATCGCGGGCGGAGGCAACGGGGACTTTGTATACCGCGATCCCAATCCTGCGGGTGTGGTGTTGGCCCTGGAGAAAACCTCCGGTCAAATCCGCTGGCGCACCGATCTGCCTGATGCTGTACTCGGAGCCGTGGCAGCCGGACCGTCCTTGATCTGTCCGGTGGCCAGCGGCCAGGTCGTTGCCCTGGACCCGCGGACCGGTGCCCGGCAATGGACCACCCCCATCAACGGTCACGCCCCGGTACTGGCTGCCTGTGCCGTAACGGATACAGCCGTGTACGCGGTGAGTCAGGACGGTTATCTGGCCCGGCTCGATCGAAACACGGGCGCGCTGCTCGATAGACAGTACATCAATGCCGCGGAACGTCCCGGAGCCCAGGGCCTGAGCATCAGTTCCCCCCTGGTAGCCCACGGTCGTCTCTATGTGGGTAGTGAGACCGGCGGCCTGCGCTGTTACCAGGGAGGCAGCATGCCATGACGGCCTTACCGCTTATCGTACCTTTGGCCGACGCTCAGGATGTCACGCTAGTCGGCGGCAAGGCCATTAACCTCTGCCGCCTGATGCAGGCTGGCCTGCCCGTACCCGACGGTTTTGTAGTCACTACCGCGGCCTTTCGTAAGGCCGGCGTCACATCCACCATGCCCAAAACGGTGGCCGTCCTGATCCAACAGGCCTATAAGATCCTGGGCGAACCTACAGTAGCGGTACGCTCCTCTGCTACGGCCGAAGACCTGGCCGGGGCCTCCATGGCCGGGCAGTACGATACCTTTTTAGATGTCACTGGCTCCGACGCAGTCGTCGTAGCCGTGCAAAAATGCTGGCAGAGCCTCCAGGCCAAGCGTGTGCAGGCCTATCTCAAGGAACAGGGCATCGATCCGAATGACGTCGCCGTGGCGGTGGTTGTGCAACAGCTTGTACCGGCTGAAGTATCCGGCGTCTTGTTCACAGCCAATCCCCGTACAGGCGCACTGAACGAAATGATCATCGAAGCGGTCTATGGTCTCGGCGAGGGCATCGTCTCCGGTGAAACACAACCCGATGTCTATCACGTGCACGCCGATGAGGGTCAGGTACTTGACCTTCACATCGCACACAAAACCAAGGCCCTACGTCCCGGGGACCCCCAATACCAAACCGTGCCCGAGACGCAAGCCACCAAGGCCTGTTTGAACTACGCCCAGCTTCAGACCCTGCGTCACCTCGGACAACAGGCCCAGCAACACTTCGGCAGTCCTCAGGACATGGAGTGGGCCCTGGTTAACGGCCACATACACGTGCTACAAGCCCGGGCCATCACCACCCTGGCCGAGACGCAGGCCTACCATGCATTGCTGGACGAAACCCGCACCTTTCTAGAAGCAGAGCTGTCACAGGGACGTGGTCCTTGGGTGCGTCACAATCTAAGCGAAACCCTGCCCCTGCCCAGTCCCTTAACCTGGAGCCTGATCCAACCCTTCATGTCCGGATCCGGGGGATTCGGACATATGCACCAGCGTGTGGGATTTAAGCCCTCAGATGCCATTAGGGAAAACGGCTTTCTTACGCTGATTGCCGGTCAGATCTATATGGACTGTACACGTCTACCCGAGATGTTCTGCCCGGACTATCCCTATGCCTATGACCTGGAACAACTCCGTCACAATCCGGACGCCGCTCAGCAGCCCCCCACGGTGCGCCACGGCACTTATAAGCAATTAGCCGTCGCGGCACGTCTGGGCGCAGATGTCACCCAAGAGTTACGATGTCTGGCCCTAACCCTCGATACCGCTTTTGACAGCCAATTCGTACCACGCGTCACCGCCTGGTGTGAGGTACAGGCGGGTCAGGCCCTGACGACTCTGCCCGACGAGGATTTGATGGCCCTGTGGCAAGCCCAACAGAAGACCGTACTGGATGACTTTGGTGCCATGGCCTTTTTACCGAGCATGGTCGAGGCTCTGGCCGCTACGGACCTGAAAGCCTTTCTAACCGAGCATCTGTGGGACGATGATCCTGAGGCCATAATGCAGCAACTCTCTGTCAGCCCGGTGATAGATGTCACTCTCCAGAGTAACATCGCACTGCAAGAGGTCGCTCAAGGCCAGCGTACCTGGGAGAGCTGGTTACACGACTACGGGTTTCGTGGTCCCGGCGAATTCGATCTGGCCTGTCCTCGCTGGACCGAACGCCGGGAAGAATTACATAACATGGCTTCGCAGTTGGCTGACGCCCCGGCCGTGTCCAAACGTCACTACCAACGTGTCAGCGAAGCTGAACAGTGTCTGGCCCAACTCAAACAACAACTCGATACCTCACTGGCCACAGATTTGGAGACCCACGTAACGCTTCTGCAACGTTATGTGCGCTTCCGTGAAGACGGCAAGGCTGTGTTCATGCGGGCCTTTGCCCAACTCCGCCGTACCGTCTGGGAGTTTGGACGCCGCCTACAACTCGACGAAGCCGTGTTTTTTCTTTACGCTGACGAACTCAGCACTGCCCTACAACAGGGTTTTGTGCCGCAAGACCGTATCACGCAGCGACAGCACCGACAGCAGGCAGTACAGAAGCTCTGCTTACCCCACGTCATCGAAGCTCGTGACATCCCCAGCCTGGGCGAACCGCAAGTGCCCGACGACAGTGACTGCTGGCCCGCGTTTCCCGTGGCCTCCGGTAGCTGTACGGGTCCGGCCCGCATCGTCTTGGACCCAACGCAGGCGCACGACCTGGGGAAAAGCTATGTCCTGATATGCCCCTCCACGGACCCGGCCTGGACCCCGCTGTTTGTCAAGGCCGCCGGTCTGATTCTCGAACGGGGTGGTGCGCTGTCACACGGAGCCATCGTGGCCCGGGAAATGGGCCTACCGGCCGTGGTCCTGGAGAATGCCACGACCCTGTTTAAAGAGAGTGAAACGCTTTCGATAAACGGCAACCAGGGACAGATCACTCGCAGCAGCCACACACCTGTCCGTGACACGGCAACGCCCGATCCCGACGATTCCCACATTACCTATGCACAGCGACCTCCGATTGTCGGAAAAAAGGAACAGCGTGTCAATCAACAGGGCCTGATCGCAGCGCTGATCTGGGGAACACTACTGGGCACTGTGTATCTTCTACCCGCACCCTGGCTAAAAGAACCTGTCTTTACTGCAATCGATATACTGCTCTGGCCCCTAGTACGCCTCTTTGGTATGGTTTGGACAGTTGCCCTGGTGGGAACTTTCTTCGCCCTAGTCCCCTTAATCATTCAACGCTGTGCCACGGACAACACCCGGCTTTGGGAAGCAAAAAAACGTGCCGCCCGCTTACAGAAAACCGCTGCGGACTTTCCCCAGGGAAGTATACGTCGTAAAGCCATGCTCGACTGCGCCGCCCCGGTGACTATGCGTACACTCAAGGCCTCCATGGCCGCCTTGGCCTGGGTAATCGGTCCTATGATGCTGGTGTTCCTCTGGATGCCCGAACGATTGGACCCTGCCGCTTGGAACGCCGATCCCGGTGGCTTGGTCACGGTCGTCGCTGAACTCGACGGTGAATACCAAACGCCCATGACATGTGCCGTCGCCGCTCCCCTTACCTTGGAAGGCACGACGCCCTCAACCCAAACCTTGCCTCCCATTCGCGCTACCTTAGAAGATCTGCGGCGCGAATGGCAACAGACAGGTGACCTCTCCGACTATCCCTGGCAGCTCCAAACCGCCGGCGAACAAGCCCAAGAGATTCTGCTCACCAGCCTCCACACTTAC
>DATKWR010000831.1:0-12919 GCA_035529475.1 Sedimentisphaerales bacterium
TGGGAACATGTGAAAACCGCTTCCATGTTCTACACCGGGCCCCTTTTCTTCGCACCCCAGTTTACGCAAATACCTCGCAATCGCGTTAGCCCGGGTAGACTGGGTAACATGCGGGGGCGCGCGATGGGGGTTGCAACCAAATGACTTGCGACACGAGAATCGAGAATCCTCCATGCACCGATCTCTATTTTGGATCACCGTCTGTTTGCTTTGCGCCGCAGCTCTCGCGGCTAACGACGCTGCAGCCCAATCGCTTCCCCGGCTGAAAGTCAGCGAGAACCACCGCTTCCTGGTCAAGGAAGACGGCACCCCGTTCTTCTGGCTGGGCGACACGGTGTGGGAGCTGTTTCAGCGGCCCAATCGCGAGGAGGTGAACCTCTACCTGGAGACACGTGCCTCGCAGCAGTTCACCGTGGTCCAAGCGGTCGTCTTGGGCGAAATCTGCGGGGCGTCGGCGAGCAACGCGGAAGGGCAGTTGCCGCTGAAAGATAACGACCCCGCCCAGCCGAACGAGGCCTATTTCGCACACGTTGACTACGTTGTGAACAAGGCCGAATCGCTGAGGTTGTACGTGGGCATGTTGCCGACGTGGGGCGACCACGTGTCACCGCTGAAGGGCGACGAAGCGCGGCGGATCTTCACGCCACAGAACGCGGCCGGTTACGGCGAATTCCTGGGCCGGCGCTATCGCGACAAGCCGATCATCTGGATCCTGGGCGGCGACCACAATCCAACCCCCGAGGAGATCCTCACGTGGCGGGCCATGGCCGACGGCCTGAACCGCGGCGACGGCGGCGCCCACCTGATGACCTACCATCCGCGGGGCGGCGCGTCCTCTTCGCAGTTCCTGAACGCAGAGTCTTGGCTGGACTTCGACATGATCCAGTCCGGCCACGCGCGGCGCGATGCGGCCAACTACAGCATGATCGCTGCGGACTATGCCAAAGAGCCCGTTCGGCCGTGCCTTGACGGTGAGCCCAACTACGAAGACCACCCGGTGAACTGGAAGCTCGACAATGGGTACTTTGACGACTACGATGTGCGCAAGGCCGCTTACCGGGCGCTTTTCGCCGGAGCCTTTGGGCACACCTACGGCGCCAATCCCGTTTGGCAGTTCTATGAATCGGGGCGCAAGCCCATCACGGGGGCACGGACGCCCTGGCGCGGGGCGTTGCACCTGGCTGGAGCCGACCAAATGCAGTACGCCCGCGCACTTCTGGAATCACGGCCGTTCTTTAGCCGTGTTCCCGATCAGTCGTTGCTGGTCTCTGCGCCGGGCACGGGCGCCGACCACGTGCAGGCCACACGCGATGCCGACGGCAGCTACGCCTTCGTCTATCTCCCCACAGGTCAAACGGTGGAGATCGACCTGCGCAAGCTGTCAGGACCGCGCCTGCGGGCGGCTTGGTTTGATCCACGTACCGGCACAGCGCAGATCAGCGGCGAGTATGCCAATGATCGACCGCGCGAGTTCACGCCGCCATCCGACGGCCCTGGCCACGACTGGGTGCTTGTGCTGGATGACGTAAACCACGATCGCCCGCTGCCTAGAGGCCAACAGTAAACTCTCAACAGTGGTCAGTTGAAAAATCGAAGGAGGACGAAATGCATCTCTGGAATCGGAAGTTGATGATCGTGAGACTTATACTGGCGGTGATGGCGAGTTGGATTGCCGGAAGTACGGCTGATGCCGCCGCGCCGTGGGAGGAACACGGAAAACTCCGAGTGTCCGCCAACGGCCGCCACCTGGAGCATGCGGACGGGACACCGATGTTGTGGATCGCCGATACCGGGTGGGCGCTCTTCTACAAGTTGCGCCGTGAGGAAGTCATCGAGTACCTAGACCAGCGCAGCCGGCAGGGATTCAATGTGATCCAGGCGGTTGTGTACTGGTATCCTCACGGGGAAGATGGGCCGGGGCCGACCAACGCCGCCAACCAGTACGGCCACGCGCCCTTCGAAGGCGGAGCGGACGATCCCGACACTTCGCGTGCCAGGGTGGTCGAGGGCGGCTCTCCGGACCAACCAAACGATTACTGGGACAACGCCGATTTCATCGTCCGCGAGACCAGGCGGCGGGGGCTGTACCTGGCCATGCTTCCCTGCTGGGGCCGAGCGTACATCAATCCCCAGATGCCGGGCTCGGCGTGCGTCGTCTTCACTGCGGAGCAAGGCCGGACCTACGGCCGGTTCCTCGGCCAGCGGTACAGTAAAGAGCCACACATCGTGTGGGTGTTGGGTGGCGACGCAAATGCCACCGCTGGTGCCCCGGGCGAGCAGTTCGGAACCTACCGCGCGATGGCCGAAGGAATCGGACAAGGCGCCACCGGGCGGAAGGTGCAATGGAACCAGAAGGATGCTGGCTGGGATGACGTGATGATGACCTATCATCCCGACGGCGACCCGGCCTACAACTCGTCCAACTGGTTTCACAGCGACGCGTGGCTCGACTTTAACGGCATCGAAACGTGGAAGTCGGTCGACAAGGTGTACGAAACGGTGGCGCGGGATTGTTCGCTCAAAGATCCCACGAAACCGACGATGCTGCTGGAAGGCGCGTACGAGCAGGGCAAGTATCCCAGCCCCGGCGAGCACGTTTCCGCCCACCAGGCTCGCCGACAGGCCTATCACACGTTCTTTGCCGGCGGCGCCGGGCACACCTACGGCGGATTTCCCGTGTGGGATTTCACTCGCGATCCCAAGAACGACGCCTACCAGCACACTTGGCACGACGCCATGAAATTCCCCGGCGCGCCGCAAGTCGCAACGGTGCTGCGACGGCTGCTCGAAGAGAATCAGTGGTGGACCTTGTCGCCCCAGCCGTCATTGATCGAAGGTGATCCCGGCGAGGGACAGTCGCGGATCGTGGCCATGTGTTCGTCCGAGGGTAACCGAATTCTCGTTTATCTACCGACGAATCGTGCCGTCAAGGTTGAGTTGGACCTGGCCGGCAGCAAAAAGGCAACCGCCCGCTGGTTTGATCCCCGCGACGGCCGCGAGACGCAAGCGGGCGATCATGCCTGCGGTACGACAGTCGACTTCAAACCACCCGAGGGCTGGGAGGATGCGGTCTTGGTGGTTGTGGGAAAGTAGAATTCAGGGCGTCCGATCCGGTCGGTCCATCCGGCGGGACAACGATTCTGGCCCTGTGCCCACAACGGCCTCTCAGAGACAGGATTGACTTCACATCGACTTAGGAGCAACGATCATGAAGACTGCACGAACTCTCATCCTGACCGCCGCACTGGCGGGCTTGTTCTCGACTGCAGCCCATGCCGCGTTGTATGTCTCTCCTGACGGCGATGATGCCAATCCCGGCACCCAGAGCCAGCCATTGCGAACGCTCCAAGGTGCGCGAGACCGAGTCCGCAACATGGATAAGAATAGAACCGAGGATGTCTTGGTTCTGTTCAAGGCCGGCGATTACTTCATCGACAATACCGTGCTATTCGGAAAGGAAGACTCGGGTGCGAATGGCACTCGAGTCATCTACAAGAATGGCGATGACAAAGGCAGCGCCAATCTGATTGGCGGCCAAGCGTTGACTGCGTGGAAAGGCGAGGGTGGAGAAATCTACAGCGCACCGGTCGATCGAGACGTCTATGCGCTGTTTGAAAACGACCAGCCTGCCGTCATGGCCAGGAAACCCAACGAAGGTTATACCGAATTCGAATCCGTCATTGACTTCAGTCATTTGAAATTCCGAGAGGCCGACTTCGGCCGCTTCGACTACCAGGGTGCAGCCGTGCGTTTGTGGGCGCATTGGATACCCGCAAAGATGAAGATCGAATCCATCGATTTCGACAGCCGTATCATTTCACTGGACCAGCCGTACGCCGGTGATCTCAAAGGCACTGTTTGGAACGACCAGTGGGCGGCTCGCACGCCCACACGCTTCTACATCTATAACTCCAAATCCTTCCTGGATCAGCCAGGCGAATTCTATATGGATGCCAGCTCCCACAGGCTTTACTACCGGCCGCGTCGCACGCCCATTGAGCAGCAAGCCATCATCGCCCCAACCGTGGATCGGCTGTTGTCGATCGATGGCGCGAGAGGTATTCAATTTGAGGGCCTTACCTTCAAGGTCTCCGACGGCCTGTTAGAGGTCCTCCCGAGTCTTGCGCTGCATTCGAATGTCAAAGGAGGACTGGTCCATCTGGGGGATGCGCAGGACATCGTCATCAAGTACTGCCGCCTGCTCAATTCCGGGCAGAACGGCGTGATCGTCGAGGGCGATATTAAGAAATGCACGATCTACGGTAATCTTATCACTCAAACCATGAGCGGCGGCGTGCGGTTTGTGGGCGGTAATAACCGCGAGAATGTCATTGAAAACAACTACGTGCACCACGTGGGAGAAGGAATCTACGTGCGGAACAGCGTCGGAGACGTAATTCGACATAATCTCGTCCATAACATCGATTCGAATGGGTTCAAGTCTCTTTACGTAGAACGACAGACGATCAGCTACAATGACATTTCGCGAGTTGGGCTGGATGGGACCGACAGTGACGGGGCCGGAATCTACACCAACTGCACCGCCGGAGGACCGGACGGTGGACATGTCACGATTGACCACAATCTGATCCATGACATGGGCTGGAACGGCTACCCGGGTTACCCGTCGGCCGCGATCTACCTTGACATGGACGGAGTCTACAACTGCAGCATATCAAACAACATTATCTACAGCATCCAACACAAGTTCGCCGTGCATGTTCGCGGGCCGAATCACGTCGTCCGCAATAACATCATCGATCTTGACGGGCGGGACATGCTGCCGCCATTCACCGTCTTGGCGGGCTATCGCCGCGCTAATGTCGCGGTGGACGCGCCGCCGATCCACAATCACAACTACACCTACGAGAACAACATCGTCTGGTCTTCTTCCGGAGCGATCTTTCAAATTGGCGGTAAAGTAGATAAGGAGACTCTCAAGCGAGTCGACAACAACGTCTACTACAATCGGGAGGGTCGATATTCCTTCCAACAGGTGACTCTGGACGACTGGCACGGAATGGGGCTCGATGCCCACACGAAATTCGCCGATCCGTTGTTTGTGGATCGCAAGCGGCGCGATTTCCGCCTCAAGCCTGATTCGCCGGCTCTGGCTCTTGGATTTCAAGAGATCGACACCAGTGCAATCGGCCTGAAAGAGGATTTCCCGTACAGACCAGATGGAACAGTCTCGGGGAAGAGCGAAGAGAAGAAATGACGGCTCCAAGTCTGCCTTGCGGAATCGACCAACCGAGTCTGCAAAGAGGTTTTGGCGGCACGCTCGAACTGGAGGGCGACACAGTGAAGACCATCGACTGCGGATACGGTGGCAGGGCGAAGAGCGTTCGCGTGGCAGGGAGAAGCAAGGCGTTCTTGCGGTCCTTGGCAATGGCTGCGGTATGCCTCGCGTTTGTCAAGACGGGCCGGGCGGACGTCGCCGTGTGGAACCGGTGGGAGCAGACGCTGGCCAGCAGCAGTACCTACAGCAACCCGTATCAACAGGTCGTGCTGTCGGTCATCTACACCGGCCCGAACGGGCAGAAGATCAAGGGCTATGGATTCTGGGACGGCGGCAGCACGTTCAAGATCCGATGCATGTTCTCCACCCCAGGGATCTGGACCTGGGCGACAACCTGCAACCCGGCCAGCGACACGGGCTTGCACAACAAGACCGGCACAATTGTGGTAACTCCGTATTCCGGAGACAACGTGCTGTATTCCAAAGGGTATCTGAAAATCAGCAGCGACAAGCGGTACTTGACCTATGCCGATGGCGATCCGTTTCTGTGGCTGGGCGATACGGCATGGTCGGCGATCAACACGATGACCGATGACGACTGGCAGTTGTACGTCGACTACCGCGTGGGGCAGAAGTTCAACGTCGCCCAAATGATCTGCGGAACCGGGTGGTCGGTTAGGAAAGAGGACCGCAACGGCAACTCCCCGTTTCTCGGAGCAGGCACGCAGAAGGTCGGATGGGCAGCATCAACTACAGTTAGCGATGCGGAGTTCCGCTGGAACCCTGCGTTTTGGCAGGGCGTCGACCGCAAAGTGAAATACGCCAACGACCACAGCATGATCACCTTCATCTGCGCGATCGGGCAAAACCACAACGGCCACAATTTCCCCAAGACAGAACGAACGCAGGTGGAACTGTTTGCCCGCAATCTTGCGGCGCGGATGATGGGCAACTTCGTCGTGTTCTCGCCCGATGCCGACTATTACTGGACGGAATCGGGAGACTGGTCGGGCGCCACGCTCCGAGCCAGCATCCATCCGCTGCAACTGGTGACCATCCACCCGGAGATGATCGTCAACCTGTATTCGCAGACGCCTGCAAACAGCGGGACGCTTGGATTCTATGACAAGAGCTACGTGGATTTTGCCGGCTTCGAAGTCAGTAACGGCTGGCTGGCCAGTTGTCACAAAGGCTCACCCGAGTATGGAGAACCCTGGAAGCCGTACTCTGCGCCGCGGTATTCCTGTGCTGCCATCGATATGCCGCTTGGTCTGTATCATCGCACTCCGACCAAGCCCATCATCAATCTGGAGGTCGTCTACGACTGCAAGCCGTTGCAGGAGCACAATGCGAAGTGCTGGGCGCAGCCCTATCCATTGAGGATGACCCGCAGTGGCGGGTACTTGAGCATGCTCTCGGGCGCCAAGGGCCTGACCTATGGATGCGGAGGCGTCTGTTATTGGGGCTACCAGAAAAACGAAGCGATCGGCGGAGGCTGGACGCCTCTTGAGCCGGACGATGGGCTGTACAAGCCCAGTAGCGACCAGATGACGTATTTCTTTGAGGTGTTCTCCAGCCTGGAGTGGTGGCGTCTGGAACCGGCCCACGAGTTGGTGCTCAACCAACCGGCGGCGCCCACGACCGTCGACGACCCTGCCTGGTTAACGAGAATGGTGATGGCCAAAACGCACAACGGCGACCTGGGCGTAGCTTATCTGCCGGACAATGCTCAGATCCAGGTGGACATGTCTGCGTTCCCGGCCGCCATGGCGGCCAATTGGTTCGATCCCATGACCGGCAAGTACGAGGCCGTCTCCGGGGCCATTCCGGCGGAGCGTCCCCACACGTTTGTTCGGCCTTCCGGCTGGGAAGATGCGGTGCTGGTGTTGACGGATCCTACTACCTGACCAACGAATTCTGGATGCTCGACTCGCCCGGAGAGTGGTTCTTCGATGACGCAACCGTCCCACTCGCGGGTGTTTACTGGCACGACTGCCGCGATCTCACGCGACGAAATCACCGAGTTCAGCGAAAGTAAAATGAAATGCGATCTGACCGACAGCGTGGCGCCCGGTTTTTCATCCTGTTGGCAGTATGTTGGGCCGGTGTGCTCCAGGGGGCAGAGTTGCCCGCGCTGCGAATCTCCGACAATCATCGCTGTCTTGTGACCGAAGACGGAAAACCATTTTTCTGGCTTGGCGATACGGCTTGGTCGCTTTTCGAGAAGCTCACTCGCGAGGATGCCGACTTGTATCTGGAAAACCGTGCTCGCAACGGTTTCACGGTGAGCCAGGCGGTCTTGATCTTCGAGGGTGGGATCAAGCCCAACGCGTACGGCGATCCGCAACTTCGGAAGGATGCGCGCGGCCGATGGGATCCGAGTCAACCCAATGAGAAATACTTCCGGCACGTGGATTACATCGTCAACAAGGCCGAATCTCTGGGCCTTTACATCGGCATGATCCCCGTGTGGGCCGGCTCGAATGTCCGCCAGGATCGTGGATTGTTCAACCTCGCGAATCTGGATCAGGCACGAGGTTACGGGGAATTTCTCGGCCGGCGATATTGCGACAAGCCGATCGTCTGGATTCTGGGGGGCGATTATCCGCCCGACGGTGCGGAAGCCGTGTGGCGAAGCCTGGCGGAAGGCTTGGCGGATGGCGATGGCGGCCGGCACTTGATGACGTATCATCCGCGGGGCGGCCAGCAGTCCTCGACTTGGTTTCACAACGAATCGTGGCTGGACTTCAACATGATCCAATCCGGCCACAGTCGGCGTAACCGCAACTACGAGATGATCGCCCGGGATTATGCGCTCACACCGGTCAAGCCGGTCGTCGACGGTGAACCGGGTTACGAGAACATCACGGAAGGGCTCCAGGCCGCAGAACCGGGGATCCCACGACTGACGGCGGCAGACGTACGCCGCTTTGCCTATTGCGGCGTATTCGCCGGGGCGGCAGGACACACCTATGGCTGTAACGAAATCTACCAGTTCTGGAGCGAGGGCACGAAGTCGCACGCCCGCTGGGGCGCCGAGATCCCCTGGAAGCAGGCTCTCGATCTGCCAGGCGCCCGCCAGATGCAGTACCTGCGACGACTTGTCGAGTCGTGGCCCATGCTCTCGCGAGTTCCCGACCAGGAGCTGATCGAGGGCGACGCCCTGCGAACGGTCGACCGGATTCAAGCGTGCCGAGCAAGCGACGGCAGCTATGCCCTGGTGTACACGGCCTCCGGAAAGCCATTCACCGTCCGCATGGACAAGCTGGCGGGCCAAAGAGTCAAGGCGCATTGGCACGATCCGCGTGATGGAACGGCGCGGTCCATTGGGGAGTTTCCCAACCGCGGAAATCTCCGTTTCGAGCCGCCCACGACCGGTCCTAATAACGACTGGGTCCTGGTGCTTGCGACGGATTCATAGAGGCTGGATCAACGTCACCCCGACGAATGAACAACCCACCTTGGATCACACCATGAGCATTCGGCTTTCATGTCTCGTTATCATTGCCACTTGCCCGGCCTTGTTCGGGGTGCAGGCGGCTGAGTTGTACGTCTCCACCGCCGGCAACGATGCTTTTCCTGGCACGATCGAGCGGCTCTACCGCACGATTCAGCACGCAGCCGACGCTGCAAAACCGGGCGAGACGGTGCTCGTTCGCGGAGGCATAAACCCCAACTGGTTGAGAGCAGCCTGTGTCGACATGGTCCCCGTACGAGGCAGACCGGCTCCGATGACTTTCATGTCTCGCCACCTGGTCCACGATTAGATCACTTGGACGGCTGTAGCGTTTGACGGGTGAGTTCGTTCGGCCGGTCATCCGGCTGGGGCAGCGGTTTGACGCCTTTGCCTTTGTACCGGAGAACGACGTAGATCGCCGGCGCGTCGCCCGTGTTCACAAAGCCGTGATAGACCCAGGGCGCGGCATAGACCACGTCGCCGCGCTGCGCCGGGGACTCCTTGCCGTCCAACGTCCAGGTGCCCGTGCCTGCGACCATGACCATGTATTCTTCCTCGGCATGACGGTGCGACCGGTGATTGGACTTGCCGGGGTGGATCAAGACTGTGGCGATAAAGATGTCTTCGGTCGCATACGTCTGTCCCTGGAAATGCTGGCGGGTTTCTCCCCAGTTATTCGTCTTGGGCTTCACATCTCCCGCTCGGACAATCTGTGACAGCAGATCGGCAGGCGGTTGTTTCTCGCTGCGGATTTCCTTGATGCGGAGGTTCCGGAAACGGACCTCCATCGGTTCACCCTTGTGAATTTGCAGGGCGATCACGCCCTGACGCGGAATCGAGGCGTCGGCCTCGGTGTACTCCAGCAGCTTGACGCCGTTGATAAAATGGGTGACACGGGCGCCCTCGGCCCGGACCTCGTAGTCATTCCAATCCGTGGCCTTCACCGTTCTGGCGACAACCTCCGAATCAGGTGCTGCAAGGATCCGGCTGCGACGGGCCTCATCGAACAGGTTGCCGTGTTTTCCCGGCGCAAAGTCCGCCTGATACCCAGAGACCAGATCGGAGTCGGGCACCCGTTTGGCACGGTACAAGAGGCCCGTGTTCCCCTTGCCATCCACCAGTTGGACTTGGAACCGGAGGACAAAATTCTCGAAGGTCCGCGTCGTGGTCAGAAAATCGTATTGCTTGATGCCTGGCGACCGGCCGATGATCATGCCGTCCTCGGCCGTCCAACGATCGGTGTTCCCTTCCCAGCCGCCAAGGGCTTTGCCGTTGAACAGCGGAACGAACCCTGCCTCATCCTCGGTCAAGATACTCTCCTGAGCAGCGGACGATTCCATCGCCCACGCCGCCGCGCAGAGTACAAACCAAGCCAGCATGCCGAGACCGACCCTCTTGGAAATTCTCATGTTTCTTTCCTTGCCAATCAGAAGGTGTGACTACGATCTACGGTGGGCCGATTTCTCCGTGACCCGCAGAAACCGCCGGCGTCAGGAGGAAGGCGATGTCGTGATCGGCGTATTCTACAGGTGGTTCTGCGTTGTCGTCTTGCTTCCAATGGGGGACGGTGATAGTAATTTCTCCCGTTCGGCATTCGGCCGTCGGGCTCGCCAGGAACTCGCCGGTCCAAGTGCGGTAGAAACGGACTTCGTACATGCCGTCGCCGAGTCCCCGGATCGTGATCTTCCGTCCCGCCACGGACTGCTGCGGATGCACGATCCAGCCGAAGGTCTGCATGTCGCCGCGTTTGGCCCAGCCGTCGCAGTCTTCGACGGACACGTCGGCGTCGTTCCAGGATTGCCCCGCGAAGTCGATTTCTGCAACAAATCGGCGCAGGTGGAGCAGTGGGCCGTCAAGCACGCTCTGGTTGAAAGAAGCCATGCGTCGGTTGAACGTCTGCCATCGCTCGTCGCGGATCAGCCGCAACGGGTCGACCGGCGATTCCGGCCAATACTCCCACCAGAACGGGGTGGCGCACAAGCCGTTGGCCAATCCGGCCCAGACGGCGTTGTGGTACTCAAACACGTAGCCGGGTGTTCCCGGCTCATGGAGCAAGCTGGTCGCGCCGGCCTCCGGGAACAGAGCCGGCTTGTCATATCCGCGCCAGAGCTTCCGGTATTCGGCTGCGAAGGCGCTGTAGCTGACGCGCAGCGGATCCTCTTTGGCGGGGACAATCCCTTGAGCTTTGAGGTAGGGATAGCGATGGGCGCCGTAGAGTTCGCGGGAGGCCGTCGAGAAGATCTCGCACCCTTCGGGCCAGAACGCATCCCGCGCCCCGCTGTGAGTTCCGGCGGTCGGTCGGCCGTGGTCATCGTGTTGCTGGAAGAAATCGTGGACGCGGCGGCACCAGTCGTGGACCGCTGCGGGATTTTGTTTCCAGCCATCGGTCAAGTTGACTTCGTCCACCACGAACCACAGGAAGATCGAACGACTGTAGCCCCAGCGGGCGATCATGTAGCGGTACAGCCGTTGTTGGTACTTCCACGACTCGGCGTCGCTGAAGAAGTTCGCCGCGGAGCAGACCGAGCGGTAGGCGTTCAACCGGTACCAGGGCATATCGCTGACCGCCTCAGCCAGGAAGTTATGGAACCAGATGTTGAAGGCAAAGTGCAGATCCTGCCGCTCGAACATATCGATCATCTGATCGAGCCGCCGGCAGTGGTCCTGGTCGTATCGTCCCGGACCGCTGGCCAGCGTTTCCAGCAGGGGGACACGGGAACACACGAAGTTCACGCCGTGTTTCTTCAACTCGTTCAACTGCTCTTCCTGGATCACGCCCTGCATTTCCGGCACGGGACCGTCGTTGTACCACAGGCCGATGCCGTAGAACGATGTGCCGTCCTCGTATTGAAGATACCTGCTATTCGACGCGATCTTGACGAATCCGTGGTGCGCGGACGGCGTAACGGTGAACGACCCGGGTTTGCCGCTGGCCGTTCCGTGCTTGTCTCGGACATGAACCACGTATTTCCAGGCACCGGCTTCGGTCGGAGCGAAGCGGGCCATCCACACGCTGTCCGCCGTGGTTGGATTGAAGAATCCCCACACGCGGCGAGTCGTGCCGGAGGGCGAAGTGAATTCAACCTGTAAGTCGATCTCTTCCGGATCGAACGGGTTGCTGAACTCGGCCTTCAGTTCGATGACCAGTTCGAGCTTCTCATAGACACCGACGGATTCCGTCCGCGGCCGAACAAGCAACACAGCCGGCGGTTCGGCAACGGCTGCCGCGGCGACGCAGAGAACGATGGCAGGCATGGCGAAACGAGTCTTTGAATCAATCATGGCACAATTTCCGGGGCAAACATCACTCGCAGGGTCACGAACTGCTTGGGACCACAGGGTACGATCGCCGCCTGGTCGCGCACTTCGTAGTCGCGTTCTGAATCCCGCTCGAGCGTGTCGGTTGCCGTCGCGGAAGCGATTTGGGCTCCGGGAAAGGTCAGCTTGGCTGTCCGCTCGGAGTCCGTCGGATTCCAGATCCGCAGGATCAAGCCTCGACCGTCGTCAGCCTGCTTCAAGGCCGAAAGGACAAGCTGGTCTGAGTCGACATCGACAAAACTCGTCTCGCTCAGGAGGCTCCCGTCACTGCAGGTGAGCATGACGGGCGACAAGCCGCATTGGAAGTCCGCCGCCAACCGTACCGCCTTGGAAGCGTCGAAGGGTCCGTCGAGGCTGGTGATCGCGTAATGAAAAACGTAGCCGCCGCCTTCCAAGTCGTAATCGTCCTTGTTTACCGACTGCTTGGTGAGCGGTTGGGCGAAGATGGTCGTCGTCGCGAGGTCCGGTTGAGCAGGATGATCGAAGAATTTCCGCATGGCCGAGAACTCGAAGTTGGGGGCCTCGCGGGTCGCTACCAAGACCGTGGTATGCGCGTTGGCAACCGCGGCGAAGGACTGAGCGGGCATGATGCTCCAGTCCGTTTCAGGTCGGAAATCTTCGGGGTAGCGGGCGACAACGCCTGGGATGTCCAAGAAAAACTTGCCTTGCGGGACGGCGAAGGGGAAGGCGTAGAACACCGTCTCGTTCGAGGCGCTCTTACCGGGTTCTTTGGTGAACCTGTTCTCGATATCCAGTCGCTTCAGCCCGTTGGGCAGCGTGTAACGGGTGATGATTTCGGGAAAGACCGCCGTGTGTTCCGCGCGGACCTCCAGGCCCGCGCCGACGGCGCCAATCTCCACCGCGCGAATCTCGGCCGTACGGGGCGACGCGTCCTTCCAGGCATC
>DATKWR010000832.1:0-3286 GCA_035529475.1 Sedimentisphaerales bacterium
AAGCACCCGATCACATGCTCGAACCGTTCAAAAAACCACTTGCATAAACGGGGGCATCCACACATGAGAATGCCATTAAGCTTCTGATAAGCCGTCTGGATTGGTTCTTCGACGTCTTTTTGACGCGGCCCGAGATGACAAAGGAGCGTGACGGCAAGATTACCGGGGAACTGGTCGTCAAGGCCCTACAGCGGGTGTTTGCAAGCAGCCCACTTTACAGTTCAATCGATCTCCAAGCCGAATATGAAAAGCGACGAGCAAAGACCTCTGTTTAGGCCGCACTACCCAGCTTCCCTGAAAGCATCGCCAGAAACTCCCGATGCTCCCGCACAATCTCGCTGAACATGCGCCGCTCCTCGATCATCTCCACCGTATAGCACCCGTGCTTGTAGGCTCCGTTCGCCCTTCCCGTTGGTCCACCGCCTCGCGCCCCGTGGAAACGGCACACCGACCAGCCCCGGACGGCGGGCGCTTGGCATGGCTTGCGGGTCCGCTTCGAGGTCGCTGAACAGCGCGGCGCATCCTGGAAAGCATACCGTTTCATGAGGTCGTCTCCATTTTTTTAGAGGCACCCCTCCCCCCGGTCTCGACGTTGCCGACAATTGCCTGGCCTCGCGCAACGGCTTAATGAGGAGGTGATCTCAATTTTTACGGATGGGGATCTGGAAAATATAATTGAATATTTTGAGGCACTCCCCCCCTATCTGAGGCGTGGAGAGTGCCTGGAAGATGAAGAGGCTGCACTTGTTGAGGAAGATGAAGATGGCCATCCCGACCCAAAACCTGGGTCGATGGAAAGGGGGGAGGGCAACGTCGGGCTGGACCCGGAGCTAATCGCAATCAGCATGGAAATGGCGCGGCTCTACATCGCTACCGGCCGCTCTGGCGTCCCAGACGCCCGTCCCGACCCAGCCGATTCCCCATAGGATTGCCTGAACCCTCCGCGCACCGCCCCCGCGATTTCGTGCCTTGGCGCTTCTCGGACGCCGGCAAACACCGAGCCACGCTCAACCACCGCAACACGGCGTCCGAGAAACCTGCACAAAGGCCGTCATTCGCTAATTCGCATAACATGTAGAATTCCGAACTCCCGTCGACTAGCCTTTCCGGCGGCTTGGATGAGTGACGGGGACAATGGGAAAAACATTCGCACAGATTGCGGCGCTTTTATTTTCGGCCGCGATATTGCTGATGGGCAATGGGCTGCAGGTGACCCTGCTGCCCCTCCGGGCACAGGTCGAGGCATTTTCAACCGTCCAGATCGGCCTCATCGGATCGGCTTATTATGTTGGCTTCGCAGCAGGATGTTTCTGGGGGCCGCATCTGGTTAAGAGAGTCGGTCACATTCGCACATTTACCGCGATGGTTGCGATCGCCTCGGCCGCTCCACTGATCCACAGCATCTGGTTGTCTGCGGAGATTTGGTGGGTGCTTCGCGCCGCCTCGGGCTTTTGTCTTGCGACCTTGTACATGATCATCGAAAGCTGGCTCAATGAGAAGGCGACAAATCAGAACCGTGGCACTGTATTTTCAGCATATACGATCATAAGTCTGACCGTTGTTATTCTCGGGCAATTGATGATCAACTTTTCGACGGTTGAATCATTTATCCTGTTTTCGGTCGCGTCGGTGCTTGTTTCTCTAGCGGCCGTGCCGCTGTCGCTGTCCCAAGCCACTGCGCCGGCGCAAGTTCAGACCGTACGCATTAGACTTCTATATCTATTCCGTCTCTCGCCGGTCGGGGTTGTTGGCGCCTTCCTGGTCGGTATTCAGCAGGGTGCGTTCTGGTCCCTGGGGCCAGTCTTCGCCGATCGCATCGGGCTGGATACCTTGGCCATCACGCTCTTCATGAGCTCTGCCGTCTTAGGGGGTGCGCTCGGCCAATGGCCGCTCGGAAAGCTTTCTGACAGAATTGACCGTCGCAAGGTACTCATCGGTGCCAGCATCGCCGCGGCGGCCGTCAGCATAACGATCCGATATGTTTACCCGACGTTAGGGGAAGGAGTAATGCTTTTAACACTGATATGGGGACTCATGGCGTTTCCACTCTACTCAATATGCGCCGCGCATATGAATGACCACGTCAAAGAAGGTGGATTCTTAGAAGCGTCGAGTGGTTTGCTGTTAATTTTTGCCGCCGGAGCCATACTCGGACCGTTAATCATCTCGCCCTTTATGACTCTGAAGACACCCTACGCACTATTCGGCTGGATCGCCGCATTCCAACTGCTGTTGGTCGTCTTTACCGTTTGGAGGATGGCAGTCAGGGAGAGGGTTCCTGATTCCGAGAGGAACGAATTTGTCGAGTCCCTGAATGAGATCCAAAGGGTCTATCACAGCAATGGTTCGTCGGAAAAAGGCCGATCAGAGAACACAGGCCCGGAAAATCACGAATGATGCCATCGCAGCTTCAATTCGAGGCGTCCACCGTCAGTGCCTTTGGGCCACGTTGATTTGATTGCGTACCGGATTGGACTCTTCGAGACCTTCGCCTGAAGGTGCCAGAGGTGCGCTCCGAGCCCAAGCCGCGATTTAGTCGAATGTCTGCTTGGGGTCTTGGTTGTGTAGAAACGCTCGGCATCTGATCACTTGGGGTGGAATTGGCCTCGGCACGGCGGTTTTCAGCGTCTTGGCACCTGATTTCCGGGTTTCCGGGGTCTGGGCGGTCCTGATGGCGATCTGCACCCGGGAACGGCAATTTGGGCGGAATATTCGGCGATTTTCGACCGGACGAGGGCTGATCTAGGCCCTGATCGCGGCGATCAGTGGCCCGATGCCGAGGATACGGTAAACCTCAAGCACGCTGACGAGAGAAACGAAATTTCAACAGAGGCTGAACTAGTCGCTGCTATCGAAGGAGAAAAAAAGAAAATCCTGACCGATCCGAAGCTTTCAGAAATGTTTCAAAAAGTCGATAGCGCGCTGACGACAGCTGAACTTCGGACGTTTCGTGACTATCTTATTGAGCATCCTTTCGTGGTCCCTGAATTGAACGATGTTGACGCTTTCAAGCAGAAGGTATGGATTGCTTACCTTGTCGAGAACCAGAGCGAGTATGCTGAACTCATCAAGGAATACGATGCGAGCAAGGAAAAGGTAAAAGCGATTATCGCTGAGGCCGAGAAAGAGCAAACCCAGTGGGAAAGCGTCATTGCCCTGTTCAATGACAGGTTTTCTGTCCCGTTCGAGGTTCGCGTTGAGAACAAAGGGGATGCTGTTCTCAATGTTGCAGCGCCGCAGATTGCTTTCTACTTCACAGGCAAGGACGGGGACGCACCAACCAAAA
>DATKWR010000833.1:0-10621 GCA_035529475.1 Sedimentisphaerales bacterium
GTCAACTTCCTTTTGGACACCGGTGCGGTTTTTTGCCGTGATGCCTCGCGGGTCCATATTGATTCTGACCATCACGTCCGGCCGGGCCTGCATCTTTTTCATAAACTTCTGCTGGTCTGTTTCCGCGGGGCAGCAAATATACTTTGTCCCCGTCTGGAGGATGTAATCAAGGATGGGCAGTGTGTTACCTCCGATAATACACGGCACCGGATGCCCTACAACCGCTGCGGTTCTGTTCATAGTTTCCTGAAGCGGATCCAACTCGATATCTCTGAAATTCGCGGGAGAAAGCAGCGGCGGCGCTGCCGCCGATTCGAAGAACGCAATATCCAGGCCATGACGAACAGCCTCGGTGCAGAACTCCACCTGCCCCGTCACCAGATGGTGCAGAGCACGGATGACCAAATCGGGAGCAGCCACAATCTCACACAGGAGATTCTCAAATCCGATGAGATTGGCGGCTATGGAGAAAGGGCCGCCCAGGGGCACTCGGACATCCGCTTCGGGACACGCCTCGGCCACGCGCCGGGCCGCCTCAATGACCATCGGAATGCGGCCGTCCGTTTGTGGATTGAGCGGATCCAGATTCAGAAGCTCTTTGACGCTTGTAAACGGATGTCGGGAAATAGCGGGAATGCCATTGCCGCTGGGCTTTTCCACCCTCGCACCGTATGCTTCAGCTTCGAGATTGTAAATGTCTATGCCGACGACAACGGGACAATGTTCGTAAAGGCTGAACGCCTTGATGTTGCCCTCGGACAATAGCCGGGCGTCTCGCGACACGTCCCAGGGGCTTCTGTCAATCACGCGGGCCGCGTGCTCATACACCGAAGGTGAGAAGGGAATTGGCCGCACTTGTCCTGGAGGTCGTTGCTGAGCCATTGGCCGTTCAGAAGGTCTTAATGGAAACTTCGGCTCCCGATTTTTCAGCCGAGACGTATGCGCTGTAGATCGTCGAGATGCAGTCGGCCGCCAGATTGCTGTCGCTCTCCAAAGCGTCCCCGTACGCGATGGTTCTATAGAAGGCCTCCATCTCCTGCGGATACCCTGTGAACCAATCCTCGTCCGGCGACGGATTCGACCAGCCCTGCTTGGTTCCGGTCTTTTCCACGACGTAAATATCCTCAAAGTAGGCATCGAGCGGATTGTATGTCTTCATCGCCGTGTTGGGATTGACGTTGCAGATGGTCCGGTGATTGTTGGCGGCGACCTCAAGCCAGTTGTGGATGCCGCCCAAGATGATATCGGAGGCAAAGATGTCTGCAATCGTGCCGTCCTCAAAGACCACGTGCATGAGGGAGAAATCATCGATGTCGTGGTAGTCGCAGCGGATGTGTCCTTTGTCCTCGAAGCTCTCTAATCGCGTAATCGCATGCGTTCGAGCCGAAACTGACTTCGGCCGGATTGGCCTGCCCTTCCTGGCGTTGCCTTCGACGCGTTTGAGATAAAGCGCCGCAGTCAGTGGGTGACAGCCCTTGCCGATCATGACCCCTCCGCCGGAGAATTTCCAGTAGGCGTAAGTCGCCGCGTGGGAACCCGAGTGTGCTTCCTCGCCGTGTATCCAGAGGATCTGGGCGCCGGTCTTTTCGATAATCTCCCGCTCCTTCTGAATCGAAGGGGCGTAGATCCAGTTCTCCGCGTAGAGGATTTTGCCCTTACTTTTCTTCTCGGCGGCGAGCATTCGTTCAACGCTTGCCAGCGCGCGGTCGAGCGCATCGGCCTTGGCAAAGGTATCCCCGCTGAAATCGTCCGAGCCGTCGCCGAAGTACCCCGTCAGCGGTTTTTCCACAATGGCGTACAGGTCTCGTTCGAGTGCTGCAATCGCAATCGGCTCGTGTGCCACCGGCGGCGTGCACACGTGAACGACGTCCACTTTATCGAGCAGGCTCTCCAGGCTCTCGTAGGCGCGAATTCCACGCTTGCCGGCATAGGCTGAAGCCTGCTGGGTGTCGGTGGCGAAGACGCCCTCGACTTCGACGTTAGTGCCGTAGAGTTTTCTGAGACACTCAAAATGGAACGTGGCCGCGAACCCCGCGCCGATAATGCCGGTGCGAACCGTTTGTTTCTTCATCTGCGTTGTCCTTTCCTAAAGCCGTGTCCCTCCATCGCTCAGGATTGCGGATTACTCGGATATCAAAGACAAGCGAAGAAGATAGTTGGCCTTCGGCGACGTGAAGCTGAACGTGCCGGGCGGTGCACTGGCCAAAGAGGTCGTTGTCATGTCCCATGTGTCGATTCCATCGACCTTGTATGTCCCCGGACCGGGCAGATTCAGACTCACCGGCCCCGGCGAAATACAATAGACAAAGTAAAGCTCGCCCTCTTTGCAGAGCAGGCCGTTGCCGCCCGCCAGCTCGCTCGGAACCATATCGGCGAAGGGCGTCGGCTCCATAATCTCTTTGAGAAATGCAATCCTGGGCGGACTTTGCCCGTGCAGGACGCCGCCCTTCGACCACCACAAGAGGTCGTCGGGGTGCTTGTACGTCTCGCCGTGCCCGACGTAGCAGCCGCCGATAGTGCCCAGCCAGAATCTGTGCACCATCTCCTGGGCGGAAATCTTGCCCCAGCTCTGCGAGATGTCGCCTTCGTACTTGCACTCATCGTAAATGATCGGTTTGTTATACGTGTCGCGCCACTCTCGTCCTTTTGCGAGATCGGAGCTTTGAATGCTGGCGTGGGTCACCCAGGGTTGGGTATGGTCGTAAAAGCCGCGGCAGTTGTGAATCCCGCGCATGCGATTGTACGGATCGTGCTTTTGAACGATCTGAAAGAAACGGTCCCAGTCCGCCATCGTTTTGGACTTCATCAAGTCGTATTCATTGGCGAACGACCACCACACATTGCGATAGGCGGCCAGCCGGGCGACGACGTAACGCAGGTACCGGTCGTCCGTTTCGGCATTCATTTTCGCATAGCCCCAGCGGTCGTAGGGATGAAACAGAATCAGATCGGCTTCGATCCCCAAATCGCGCAGATCGCCGACCCGCCGTTCAAAGTGCCGGAAGAATTCCGGATTGAAGCGGTTGTAGTCCCAATCTGTAAGCGGCGTTCCCTCAAACGGATAGAACTCAGGCTCGTTCTTATTGTACGAGTAGCTCTTGGGAAAGACGCACATTCGCATCTTGTTGAAGGGCGCGTCTTTGAGCGTGGCGAGCGTCTGCTCTTCCATGGCGTTGCCCTGATGGGCCCAGGCGTAACAGGTCGTGCCGATTTGGAAATAGGCCGTGCCGTCAGCGTAGGCGAGGTGCCATCGCTTGTGCGCGCGGACCGGTCCGTGATTGTCCGGCGAGGGTTTTACACAGGTGAATGCGCCCTTTTTGCCGTCTAATTCGCTGCGGTTGCTGCTGGTGACGTATGACCACGCACCCGGCGCATCGGGCATGAATCGAATACGGTAGAGGCCGTCGCCGTCGTAGAAGCCTTCGGGGCGGAAGACGCGCCCCCCTTGCCTGAATTCGGCGCCCAGTTGCACATCGACGAAGGGATTGCCCCCGAAAGGCCCGGGCAGCGCCACCTCAAAAAGGCCCCATTGCTCGACATTTTTCGATTCAAGTTTTGCCTGCGTCAGGGCCGGAACGGTGAGCAGGGCTGCAAGCACAAAGACTATCTTTCCGGCACACTTGTGAGTCGGCAGTTCTACCCGCATCATGGGTCCTTTCCATTCACACATGGTCTTAGTGAGCCAAGTCAAACGGCGAGATGTAGTCGCCGTGTTTGTCCCCGGCTTCGGTCAGTCGTTTTCGTGTCGCCTTGAGTGTATCATGAACAATCGGCGGGCTGTTCGGCACGTTCTGGCTGTGGTATTGTATCACGCGCTCGATCTTGGCCAGGTTCTCGGCGACCCGGATGGTAAACTGTTTGACGTAATCTTCTTTGGTGTAAGGCTTGTTAAGAACCTGCTTGAACAGCTTCACGAGATCGTCATAGCAGGGAATCTGACCCGTCGGGCAGGTGATCGCGCCCGCTTCGCCGTGGACGCGCAGCTCCATCCACTTGACCCAGACGTGCTTGTCGCGCATGCCGTTGACAAACTTGCCGTCCTTGTCTTTGAGGAAGTAGTTCACGCCGAACACCAAAGGCGGCTTCTTGATCCCCTTGACGAAATCGATATTGTTCTGAATGTACTTGCCCAGCGGAATCGCCAGGAAGTCCTGGATGCTCATCAAATTGATTTCCATTACGCCTTCGGCGCCGATGATCGCGAAAGTGGTCTCGGTCTCGAGCGAAGCGCCATATAAAACGATGCCGTGGGCCCAGTCGAAGCTCTGCTGGACGGGGACGGAGGCCTTGCCATCCCGGCCGCCGTACATCAGGCCGCCCAGAACGACGCCTTTGGGATTGTTCAGCTCGGGGTCGCAATTGGCCAGCGCCTTGAGAGCCACGGTATATCGCGCGTTCTTGTGGGCCAGCGGAATATCCTTGCCCTTGGCGTCTTTCTTTCCTTTGAACCACTCGCCTGAGAAGTTCACCCCTTTCTCGGGCGTCTCGGCTCCCATGCCCAGCCAATAAGGTTCCTTGTCTGCAACGAGAATATTGCCGAAAATCACCTCGCCGGGCTTGTGCAGCACGTCCCAGATGTTAGGGTCGTCCTTGGCCGTGACGTTCTGAATGATGCCGAAGATTCCCGATTCGGCGTTCACCGCGCGGAACTCGCCGTTGATTTTTCTGAAATAGGCAATGTCGTCGCCCATGATGCTCTCGCCGGGCAGCATGGCCGTCGAGGTCTTGCCGCAGGCGCTGGGAAAAGCGCCGGCCAGGTAGGTCTTGCGTCCTGCGGGGCCGTGCACGCCGGATATGAACATGTGCTCGGCCAGCCAGCCCTCCCGATCCGCCTTGCGAATCGTAAGCCTCAGGGCCAGTTTCTTGAGCCCCATCGTATTGCCGCCATACTGCGTATTGACGCTGTAAATCGTGTCCTTTGTGTAATCCATATAGACGCGTTTGTTTTCCACGTTCACGCTGACCATGTTTTCGCTCAGTTCACCCGCGGAGTGTAGAAAACAAAAAACGTTCTCATCCGTGCCTATTTTGCGGAACTGCTCATACGCGCTTCGATAGAGCAGATCCTCGCTGTGCGCGACGTACCATGAATCCGTCGCCTGTACGCACGGAATGCTGAATACCGAACCGGTGGGCCCCAGCGACAGAAACCGCAGGATCATGGTCCTGTCCTTCATGGAGTCTTTGAGCAGGCCGCGTATCTCCACAAGCCCTTCTTCCTTCTCTATCTGATTCAGCGCCTCGCTCAACGTTTCGGTTTTCGGCACCAGGTACTTGGTTATCTCTCTGTCGCGGCCCTGATCGTCGGGCCCGTCGAAGTGATACGTATGTCCGGGTGTTTCGAGAGAACGCTCTTCCCCGCTTTCGACCGCCATCCGGCGGACATACTTGACGTCTTCTTGAGAATCCGTGCAGACAAATACCCTCTCCGGGCTGGTCAGCTCAATCGCATCGGCGACAAACTTGTGTATCTTCACATTATCCACAGCCATGAGCCTGTCGAAATGTTCCGCCGTCAACGTTTCTTTCAGAAGTTCTTTTACATTACTCATTTACAACAATAACCTCCAATACAGATTCATTATGTCCAAACGAGCCGGGAAATTGTACTTGCACAACCTCCACAGCGTCAACTCTTTTCTCTTGATGCAGCAAGCATCAACGTAAGTGTGTAACCTCGACAATCCGGGCCGGACAGGAGCATTATCCTTCATTCTCCGACTGCCTGCGTATCCTTTTCCGGGGCAGGAGTCTCACAATCACACACGGGTATCGCCTTCGCCGCCAGGAGTCTCAAGACGCGGCCTTGCCGTTCGGGGGGACAATCGAATTGCGCCGCCCAATCCGCGGGCGCCGGCCTGCCGGTTAGCGCCTCGCGTATTGCGGCCGGGCGCGGTTCACACTCTAACCAGCCGCCTGAAACTTCATAGACCTCTATCCCGGCTTCTCTGAGCACTCTTGCGACGTGCTCGGCGTCTCTGGGCGCGCCTCCCAAATCGGGTCTCCACCACAAGTCATGGGCGACCATGAGATTCAGTAGAAACGGTTTCTGCATCGTCTTGGGCCTTCGCCTTCGCGCGGCAGCGGTGCGACATGCCAAGATCATCTCTGCGGCCTCGGCTATCCCGGAAGCTATCTGCGTATCTTGCGGCAATTCGTCAAGGTGTTTGCGGCCGTGACCGGTGAGGACGTAAATACCGCGTGCGCCTGCGTTCCCGGCCAACTGCACGTCGTGAGGATGGTCACCTACGGTGAAGGACGCACTGAGATCGATCCCATAGCGCTCGGCGGCTTCTCTCAAAAAATACGGCTTGGGCTTTATACATCGGCATTGCTCCGAACGGCGGTGTGGACAGACGTAAAGGTCGCGAATTTCAACGCCCCGGTCCGCAAGCGCGGCGATTACGTGAGCGTTGACGCGGTCCACGTCGCTTCGAGTGATCACGCCCTCTGCGACACCGGGCTGGTGAGTAACTATGAAGAGCAGCAAGTGTTTCTGAAGCTTTTGCAGCGCTTCAAAGGTGTCCGGGAAAAAAACCACCCCGGAAGGCTCCCGCAGATGGCCACGGTCCTCGATGATCGTGCCGTCTCTATCCAGGAATACTGCGGCGTTCGCATTGCGGCTCATAGTCACCTTATGATTCGGCGTAATAGGCTCATTTCCCGTTCCCGGGTACAACGCATCTTATGACCAAATAGAAAGGCCAGCATACCCCGGTACAGGGTATGCCGGCCCGTATCTTGTACCGCCATCCGTGAACGGATCGCGAACAACGTACTTCAGCAACTCTTCAGGCAAAAAGAAAACCAGCAATGGGCTTCATGAGACATACCATTTGCCGGCCAGGTCCTCAGCAGGTGGCAAAAGCCACCGTCTGTCCATCTGCCTTTTCTGCTTGGGTGATAGTACATGAAAGATTCCATACATTCAAGAAGAATCTACACGACTTACAATTTTCCTTCGCCATCAAACAGGACCGGACTTTCGAGAGTAAAGATAATAACACGTTCCCCGGTAACCGTGCTAATGTCTGTGTGAAGACTTTTTACTCTCTTTCCGCTGAGGTCCGTTATTATCTGCTCCAGAAGCGGCCGAGCCTTTTCGAGCAGCTCGATCCTGACTCGCTTGATTAACGTCCGCCCGGTCGTCTCATCCGTCGCGCCGGCAAGTTGCTCTTCCGCAGGCGTCAGGACCCTCTGGAGTCGAACAACCACCATGTCGCCGATGATATAGGTCCTGGTTTGCTCGGGCCCGCGGCCCATGTATTCCTTCTCAAACTTGATCAGGGCCTCGCTAATGTCAGCTTCTAATTGTCCTTTGCTCTTGACCATAGATCATCTTTTCGCCCCGTTCCCAAAACGTGCAGATTGTAGCGGCTTGGCCGGGGCTCGTCAACTTCTGTTTGGGAAGAGCCGTTTGCCGGTTGCGGGAGAGCCGGCGGCAACGATGCACGTAAACTGCGACCGCTCGGCCGAACGGTCGGCGACGGGCCGGCACGAATCAGGGGTGTGCATCCCTTTTCCTGGTCGAGAGCAGGATCAGGTTTTTTATTCCCTCGGTGTCTCGGGCCGCCAGCCAGCGCTGCTCGAAGTTCTTCTCCTGGGCGACATGAGCGATCGCCATCAGGGCCCTGAGGTGATAATTCCTTTCATCCTTGCTGCCGGCCAGGACAAACATGATCCTGACCGGGTCCGGCGCGTGCGCGAAGTCGATGCCGTCGCGGGCGCGCACGAGCAGAACGTCGAATTTGTTCTGCCCTTCGACAACGATGTGAGGTATGGCAAAGCCCGGCTGGACCACCGTGCCGCCCTCCGCTTCACGGCGGAGGAATTTCTCAAAAAGCACGTACTGGTCCTCTCCCAGCCGCTGAGCCAGAATGACAGAGACCTCCCGGAAGACATCATGGGCGTTTCTTCTGCCTTCGATATCGAGGATGTGACACTCCCTGACGAGCCGGTCGAACCGGTCCTCGATGACATTGTCCCGCTCGAGCAAGATGTCCCGCAGCTCATTCTCAAGGGTCACGGTTTTCAGCGCCCTGTCGGTGACGCGTTCGACAATGTGCATGACGGCCGAAGCCCTGCGGACCCGCGTGCGGACGTAAAGCCCGAACCACGCCGCGCTCAAGCCCACAAAGCCCGCGGTAATCGTTAGCGGAACCCATCCCATATCGACGATCAACGCCCCGTATGCCAGGACGGCCAGAACGTGGGCGTAGGGATACAACGGCGACTCGAACTTCGGCCGATAGCTCTGTATCTTGCTCTCACGCATGATGATCACGCTAATGTTGACGAGCATGAACAGAATCAGCATCAGCGTCGAGGCCGTTTTGACGAGCACTTCGATATCGAGCAGCACAATGGCGCAAATCATGAATGCGCCCGTAAGAAGGACGCCGACGTGGGGCGTTGCGAATCGTTCGCTGACCCGGCCCACGACCGGCGGCAGCAACTGGTCCCTGCTCATCGCCATCGGGTAGCGGCTCGCCGCGAGGATGCCTCCGTTGGCCGTCGTGACAAAAGCAGCCACCGCCGCAAAACCGAGCGCCGCAAAACCCGGCGCGCCCAGAAACTTGCCGGCCGCCAGGGATATGGGCATCAGGCTGCCGCTTAGCTCCGCGCCGTTCACGACACCGACGGTCACCGCAATGACGGCGATGTAAAACAGGGCCACGACGCCCCAGGCCAGAAGCATGCCAAGCGGCAGGTTTCTGCCAGGGTCCTTCACCTCCTCAGTGATACTGGCCACCTTCGTCAGACCCCCAAAGCTCACAAAGACCAGGCCGGCCGTGCCAAAAACCGCAAACCAGCCCTTGTCGAGAAAACCTTTGTATCGGACGGCGTCCATTTTTCCCAAGCCGGCGATGACGAAAACAGCAAGCAGCGCCAGCAATATCCCCACGAGCCAGACCTGGAACCTGCTGGTGTGCTTGACGCTGACGATGTTGATGGCCATAAAGCCGAAGCAGCAGATGACGCCTAAACTCTTGAGATGCCACTGCGCCATCTGGATGGGAAAGGCCTCCTGGAGCACAACCTCAATCAGCACCGCCATTCCGACCACGGCAAAAGCGCTCTTGAGCGCCACGGAAAACCAGTTCGCCAATCCGCCGAACAGGCCCCAAATCGGACCCAAGCTGCGCTCCACGTAGAAATACGTTCCGCCGGCTCGGGGCATGGCCGTGGCTAATTCGGCCTGGCTCAGCGCGCTGGGAATGATCAATAGTGACGCAAACAGATAGGACAATATGATTGCAGGTCCGGCTTTGGCGTAGGCAATGGCGGGCAAAACAAACAAGCCCGAACTGATCATCGCCCCGGCCGCCACCGCGAATACATCAAGGCAACCGAGTTGTTTCTTTAACTGAGCCAATGTCGCACCGCCCATTGCGTATATTATTCAACGTACGGGCGGTAGGATAGCTATGATTGGCTCGGCCGTCAAAGCAAATCCGCTGCATGGGCGGGCACTGTGGCATGGCCATCCTGGCCATGAGTTCCTCCACGGGCTGGAAGCCCGTGCCACTGAATCTCAGTTCAGCAGTCCCATCATGACGAGCGTAGCTTGCTGGTGCAGATTCAGCACTTCGCGCAGCTCCTGCTGGGCGCCGGCCCATTGCTTTGCGCCGTTGTCCCTGGCTTTGCGAAGCTCGCCCACTTTCTGCGCGATCTGCTCGGGCGTCGCATCCGGGTTCTGCAGGAGCAGTTGAAGCTCCCGGCAGATTCTTTCGCCTTCGCTCGGCTGGTCGTCATAATCAGCCCAGCCGGAGGAACCGGGGGCCATCCCGCCGCCCGTACTGCCTCCGGCCTCGAACTGGAAGCTCCCGGAAAAACCTCCTGCGAATCCGCCTCCGGTTTGCCCCGGGCCGGTGCTGCTGACGAAGCTGCTCTGAAAGGGCAGCGGAATGCCGGCAAACGCCTCGGCTCGGCAGGCGCGCACCTTCTTCAGTTTGGGCTCAATGACCTTCCACTGCCGCTCATCCACCCTGAGCGCCAGTTTCATGGCTTGTTCTTCCTGCTGTTCGGCGAGCCGGCGGAAATGGTCGATCCTCTCCTGCGGGCTCATCCGCTGCAACCGCTCGAAGTCGAGCCGAGCGGGTGGTGTGCCTGACCTCGTACCGCCGGACCACAACGCCGAACCAGACATCGCAAGCAATACTAACACGACTGCTGCAAAAAGCATTCTTCGTGTTGACATCTCAAGCTCCTTTCCCCAAGAGAATCAGTACATCACTGTCTTCACCTTTTCCCGGAAGCGGTCGAAATCCAACTCTCCCCCGGCAAAGGCGTCCACGTCCAATTTCTTCGCGCGGATTGTCAGAACGGTGGTGGACGAAGAGGCACCCGTCTGGCCATAAACTATCATACCAGTACCCATGCCTCCGCCCATGCCCCCACCCATCGTGCCGCCGAAACCACCGGCGCCATAGCCGCCCATGCCGCCTGACGAGACTCCGCCGTACGCCGAGCCTCCTGAAGAAGACATGCCACCCATCATGCCGCCGCCCATCATACCGCCGCCGAACATACCTGTGACTGGCCCGCCCCCGCCGACGACGGTGAGGATGACCCACTCATCCGGCTGCAAACCTCGAATGTTCCCGGCGTGTTTGAGCGT